>DATHXE010000379.1:0-9974 GCA_035459845.1 Tepidisphaeraceae bacterium
TGGAACTCGTGCGGAAGGGCGAGGCCGAGCTCCTGATGAAGGGCAGCCTGCACACCGACGAACTGCTCGGCGCCGTCGTCGCGCGCGAGACGGGGCTGCGCACGGGACGGCGGATCAGCCACGTCTTCATCATGGACGTGCCGACCTACCACAAGCCGCTGCTCATCACCGACGGTGCAATCAACATCGCCCCGGCCCTCGAGGACAAGGCGGACATCTGCCGGAACGCGATCGACCTGGCGATCTCGCTGGGCGTCGAGCGGCCCAAGGTGGCGATCCTCGCGGCCGTCGAGACGGTCACGTCCAAGATGCCCGCCACGATCGACGCGGCGGCCCTGTGCAAGATGGCCGAGCGCGGGCAGATCAACGGCGCCCTGCTCGACGGCCCGCTCGCGTTCGACAACGCGATCAGCCTCGAAGCCGCCCGCACCAAGGGCATCGACTCGCAGGTCGCCGGCGACCCGGACATCCTCCTCGCCCCCGACCTCGAGGCGGGCAACATCCTCGCCAAGCAGTTGACCTTCCTCGCCAACGCGGACAGCGCCGGGATGGTCCTGGGCGCGCGGGTCCCGATCATCCTGACCAGCCGCGCGGACTCGGTCCGCTCGCGGATCGCCAGCTGCGCCGTCGCCGTGCTCGTCGCCAACGCCCGGCGGAGCAAACCCTGAGCGGAGCCCCAAGCCCGTGGACGATTACGCCCTCGTACTCAACGCCGGCTCGTCGAGCCTCAAGTTCTGCGTCTTCCAGCGCCCGCCCGGCGCCGGCTGGCGGCTCGAGGCCCGCGGGCAGATCGACGGCGTCGGCGCGAGCCCCCGCCTCTGGGCCAGGGGCGAACAGGGCCAGTCGCTCGCCAGCGAAACCGTGCGCGCCGCCAGCGGCCGCGAGGCGGTGACCACATTGGCGGCCTGGCTCCGAGCCCACTACGGCGGGTCGCGCGTCGTCGGCGTCGGGCACCGCGTCGTGCACGGCGGGGCGCGCTTCGCCGGCCCCACGATCGTCACGCCCGCCGTCCTCGCCGAGCTGCGCGAGCTCGTCCCGCTCGCCCCGCTCCACCAGCCGTACAACCTCGCGGCGATCGAGGCCGTCGCCGAGCGCCAGCCCGGCGTCCCCCAGGTCGCGTGCTTCGACACCAGCTTCCACCGCGGCCGGTCCGCGGTCGCCGAGCTCGTCCCCCTCCCGCGCGAGCTCCGCCAGGCCGGCCTGCAGCGGTACGGGTTTCACGGCCTGTCGTACGAGTACGTCGCCGCCGCCCTGCCGCAGGTCGCGCCCGAGATCGCCGACGGGCGCGTGATCGTCGCCCACCTCGGCAGCGGGGCGAGCATGTGCGCCCTGCGGAACCGCCGCAGCGTCGACCACACGCTCGGCTTCACCGCCCTCGACGGGCTGTGCATGGGCACGCGCCCCGGGGCGCTCGACCCCGGCGTCGTCCTCCACCTGTTCCAGGACCTCCGCCTGACCCCCAAGGAGGTCGAGACGCTGCTCTACAAGAAGTCCGGCCTGCTCGGGATCTCCGGGATCAGCAACGACATGCGCGACCTGCTCGGCCGCGACGAGCCCGAAGCCCGGCTCGCGGTCGACTACTTCGTCTACCGCGCCGCCAAAGAGGTCGGCGCGCTGGCGGCCGTCCTCGGCGGGGTGGATGCGCTCGTCTTCACCGCCGGCATCGGCGAGAACTCCCCCGAGATCCGCGAGCGGATCTGCCAGGCGTCCGCGTGGCTGGGCGTCGACCTCGACCCCGCCGCCAACGCCGCCGGCGGCCCGCGCATCACCACCGCCACCAGTAAGGTCTCGGCGTGGGTCGTCCCGACCAACGAAGAGCTCATGATCGCCCGCCACACGGCGGACCTCCTCGGCCTGCGCTAACCGCGGCGCGCCCGAGCGCCGCGAAAAGGACATCAACCATGGTCGCCACCCTCGAACGCGACGCGCCCCGCGACGCCGACACGCCCGCCGGGTGGGCCGGCTTCACCCGGGGCCTCTGGCAGAAGGAGATCGACGTCCGCGACTTCATCCAGCAGAACTACACCCCCTTCGAGGGCGACGGCACGTTCCTCGCCCCGCCGACCGAGCGCACGACCCGCCTCTGGCAGCGCCTCAACGTGCTGTTCGTCGAGGAGCGCAAGAAGGGCGTCCTGGACGTCTCGCAGATCCCCAGTTCGATCACCGCCCACGCCCCGGGCTACATCGACCGCGACAACGAGATCATCGTCGGCCTCCAGACCGAGGCCCCGCTCAAGCGAGCGATCATGCCGAACGGCGGGTTCCGCATGGTCGTCAACGCGCTCAAGACGTACGGCTACGAGCCCGACCCCCACGTCGTCGAGGCGTTCACCAAGTACCGCAAGACCCACAACAACGCCGTCTTCGACGCCTACACCGACGACGTCCGCCGGTGCCGCAGTTCGCACATCCTGACCGGCCTGCCGGACGCGTACGGCCGCGGCCGGATCATCGGCGACTACCGCCGCGTCGCGCTGTACGGCGTGACCCGCCTGGTCGCGCGCAAGCACGAGGAGAAGCACGCGCTCGACGCCGCCATGTCCACCGACGCGATCATCCGCGACCGCGAGGAGCTCGCCGAGCAGATCCGCGCGCTCGAGGAGCTCCGCGAGATGGCCGCCGCCTACGGGTTCGACATCACCGGGCCCGCGCGCACCGCCCGGGAGGCGGTCCAGTGGCTGTATTTCGGGTACCTCGCGGCCGTCAAGGAGCAGAACGGCGCCGCCATGTCGCTCGGGCGGGTGTCGACGTTCCTCGACGTCTACTTCGAGCGCGACCTCGCCGCCGGCGCGCTCACCGAGCGCCAGGCCCAGGAGATCGTCGACGACTTCGTCATCAAGCTCCGCATCGTCCGCTTCCTCCGCACGCCCGAATACGACGAGCTGTTCGCCGGCGACCCGACCTGGGTCACCGAGTCGATCGCCGGCATGGGCGACGACGGCCGCCCACTCGTCACCAAGTCCAGCTTCCGATTCCTTCAGACGCTCTACAACCTCGGCCCGGCCCCGGAGCCCAACCTGACCATCTGGTACTCCCCCCGCCTGCCCGACGGCTTCCGCTCCTTCGCCGCCAGGGTCGCCATCGACACCAGCTCCATCCAGTTCGAGTCCGACGAGATCATGCGCGCCGCCTGGGGCGACGACGGCGCCATCGCCTGCTGCGTTTCCCCCATGCTCGTCGGCCGGCAGATGCAGTTCTTCGGCGCCCGCGCCAACCTCGCCAAGTGCCTCCTCTACGCCATCAACGGCGGGCGCGACGAGATCACCGGTAAGCAGATCGGCCCCCAGTCCGGCGCCGTCCACGGCGAGTACCTCGACTTCGACGACGTCCTCGACCGGTTCGGCATGATGATGGAGTGGCTCGCCGGCGTGTACGTCAACGCCATGAACATCATCCACTACATGCACGACAAGTACGCGTACGAGCGCCTCGAAATGGCCCTGCACGACTACGCCCCGCTCCGCACGATGGCCTTCGGCATGGCCGGCATGTCCGTCGTCGCCGACGGCCTGTCCGCCATCCGCTATGCCAAGGTCCGCGTCGTCCGCGACGCCACAGGACTCGTCACCGACTACCAGGTCGAGGGCGAGTTCCCCAAGTTCGGCAACAACGACAACCGCGTCGACCAGCTCGCCACGTGGCTCGTCAGCGCGTTCATGAACAAGCTCCGCCGGTACCCGACCTACCGCGAGGCGCGCCACACGCAGTCGATCCTGACCATCACGTCCAACGTCGTCTACGGCAAGAGCACCGGCAACACGCCCGACGGCCGCCGCACGGGCGAGCCGTTCGCCCCGGGCGCCAACCCGATGCACGGCCGCGACTCTCACGGCTTCCACGCGTCCGCCGCGTCCGTCGCCAAGATCCCCTACCGCGACGCCGCCGACGGCATCTCCCTCACCACCTCGCTCGTCCCGCAGGGCCTGGGCCGCGTCGAGGCCGACCGCGTCGCCAACCTCCGCGGCATGCTCGACGCCTTCTTCGGCACCACCGGGTACCACGTCAACGTCAACGTCCTCAACCGCGACACGCTCCTCGACGCCATGGACCACCCCGAGAAGTACCCCCAGCTCACCATCCGCGTCTCCGGGTACGCCGTGAACTTCATCCGCCTGACCCGCGACCAGCAGCTCGACGTGATCAACCGCACGTTCCACGGCGCATGACCCGCGCGAACCCTCAGCCGCACGAGGTGCGCCATGTCCGATCCCAATACATCGACCGTCCTCCCCCGGCTCGAGGCCGCCAGCCCGTTCGAGCTCCGCGTCGGCCGCAGCGCCCCCGAGTCGGCCGTCCGGCGCGCCCTCGACACCGGCGACCTCGGCTTCCTCCACTCCTTCACGACCGGCTCGGCCGTCGACGGGCCCGGCGTCCGCGTCGTCGCCTGGACCGCCGGCTGCCAGTTCCGATGTCTCTACTGCCACAACCCCGACACGTGGAGTCTGACCAACGGCCTGCCCGTCACCCTCGACCGGGCCGTCGAGCAGCTCCGCAAGTACCGCATCGGCCTGCAGCGCATGAACGGCGGCCTGACGATCAGCGGCGGCGAGCCGCTCATGCAGGACCGCTTCGTCGTCCGCCTGTTCGCCGCCGCCCGCGCCATGGGCGTCCACACCGCGCTCGACACCAACGGCTTCCTCGGCGATCGCCTGGCCGACGCCGAGCTCGGGCAGGTCGACCTGGTCATGCTCGACATCAAGTCGTTCGACCCCGACCGCCACCGCCACGTCACCGGCAAGGACGTCGCCCCCGTCCTCGCCTTCGCGCGCCGCCTCGCGGACCTCCGCCGGCCCGTCTGGCTCCGCTACGTCCTGGTCCCGGGCCTGACCGACGACGCCGACGACATCGCCCGGATCGCCGAGTTCGCCGGCGCGCTGGGCAACGTCGGCCGCGTCGACGTCCTCCCGTTCCACCAGATGGGCCGCTTCAAGTGGAGCACCCTGGGCCTGGACTACAAGCTCGCCGACACCCAGCCGCCGTCGAACGAACTGGTCCAACGGACGATCGCGACGTTTAAGGCGGAAGGGTTGAGCGCGTGTTAGAACGATACACTTGGTTTGGCCGCTCCGACACGCTCGCCCATCTCGGATGTACTTGCTTTCGGCCCCACTAAGCTCCGCGGCGCGCCGAAAGCGAGGATCGACATGCGGTACACGGCCCTGGCCCTGATTTCCCTTGCCCTTTTGATGTCCCTTCCGGCCTCGGCGGGGCCGGCGTCACCACTTGAGGGGATGTCGGCCCCCGCCTGGCTCCCGAAGGCCCCGCCGCTTCCAAGACCCACCGGCCCGGTCATCCGCGTCGCCACGGTCGACGAGCTCTTTCGCGCCGCCGACGCCGTCAAGCCGGGCGGGACGATCCTGGTCGCCGACGGCCATTACGCCATGCCGCGGTACTTCGAGCTCCGCACCGACCGCGTCACCCTGCGCGGCGAGTCCGGCCGACGCGACAAGGTCGTTCTCGACGGCGGGACCAACCGACACGGCGAGCTCCTCGGCATCACCGGTTGCTCGGGCGTGACAATCGCCGACCTGACCGTCCAGAACGCGCGCACCAACGCGATCAAGATCAACTCCGACCGGTTCACCACCGCCGTCACGGTCTACAACTGCGTGATCCGCAACGCCTGGCAGCGCGGCGTGAAGGGCCCGGCCGTCCGCCCCGCCGACCGCGACAAGTTCCGCCCCACCGACTGCCGCATCCAGCATTGCCTGTTCTACAACGACCGCCCGAAGCGCTACGCCGACGACCCCGACGACAACGCCGGCAACTTCGGCGGCAACTACGTCGGCGGGATCGACGCCATGTACGCCCGGCGGTGGACGATCAGCGACAACGTGTTCCGCGGCATCAAGGGCCGCACCGGCGAGGGCCGCGGCGCCGTCTTCCTCTGGCAGTTCGCCGAGGAGTGCGTCGTCGAGCGCAACGTGATCGTCGACTGCGATTCCGGCATCTGCCTGGGCAACGGCCACAAGCCCGCCGACGTGGCCGCCCACTGCACCGGGTGCGTCGTCCGCAACAACGTCCTCGCCCGGTGTCCGGAACAGGGCATCCTCGCCCACCACACGAAGGACTGCCGGATCGTCCACAACACGGTGCACGACCCGACCGCCCGATTCAAGCGGCTGATCCGCATCGTCGGCGGCGCCGAAGGCCTGACGGTCGTGAACAACCTCCTCAGCGGGCCGCCAATCCGGGTTGAGACGACGGACAAGATCACTTCACGCGGGAACGTCGAGCGCGAGATGGCGGGGGCGTTCGTGGACGTCGCCGCCGGCGATTTGCACCTACGCGCCGCAGCGCCCGGCGTCACGGACGCGGGCGAATCGGTGGCCGATGCTCCGGCCGACTTCGACGGCCGGCGGCGCGACGCGCGACCCGACATCGGCGCGCACGAGTGGGCCAACAAACCGTAGCCAGTGTGCAGACAGTGGTCGGCAACGCGATCCGATGAGTGACGCCGCCGCCGGTCGCGGTTAGAATGCAACCCGCCGGCATGAAACGCACACCGTCGTCCGCCCAATGTTCGAAGCTGCTCAAGGCCGTCGCCGACCCCGAGCGGCTGCGCATCATCGAGCTCCTCCGCGACGGCGGGGCCCGGCCCGTGACCGAGATCGCGACCGAGCTGCGCCTGCCGATGCAGAACACGTCGCACCACCTCAAGCTGCTGCGGACCGCAGGCATCGTGACCGCCGCCAAGTCGGGCCGGTTCGTCCGTTACGCCCTGGCCGCGAAGTACGCCGCCCGGCCCAAGGCGCCCGGCCGGTCGCTCGACGTCCTGGACTTCGGCTGCTGCCGCCTGGAACTGGGCGACCGCCCCGCCGCATCGCGCGACGGCCGATAGCACGCTCACGGTCGCGCATCCCGCTTTCGATCTCCCGCGACGTACTTAGCGGTCGCACCGAAGGTGCAGGTGACCGCCCGAACGCGCCACGCGCATCTCGACAACGTTCAAGCGATCGTTAGAGTATCACTCCCGTCCGAGACCCCCGAATCGTCCTCGTCCCGGGAGCTGCAGATGACGCGCGCCGTCGGATGCGTGTTCGGAACCTTCGTCCTCGCCTCGCTCGCCGCGGGGTGCAAAGACTCGCGCGCCTCGCTCACCTCCGGCGCCCTGAAGATCAACGGCTCCACCACCGTCAACCTCCCCGCCGCCGAGGCCGCCGAAATCCTCCGCGCCGAGCGGCAGATGAACATCCAGGTCGACACCCAGGGCGGCAGTTCGGGCGGCATCTCCATGCTCGGCGACGGCCTCGTGCAGATCGGCATGCTCTCAAAGCACGTCTCCGACGACGACCGCAAGAAATATCCGGGCGTCACGTTCAAGGAGACGCAGATCGGCGAAGACGCCGTCGCCCTGATCGTCTCGAAAGACGTCTGGGACGGCGGCGTCCGATCGCTCTCCAAATCGCAAGCCAAGGGCATCTACGAAGGCAGAATTATAAACTGGAAGGACGTCGGCGGGCCCGACCGCCGGATCGCCTTCTTCAACAAGGAGCCCGGCCGCGGCACGTGGGAAGTTTTCGTCCACTGGCTCTACGGCAGCCCGAAGAAGGCCCCGCCCGTCAGCTTCCCCGAGGTCGGCGGGAACGAGGAGACTCGCAACAAGGTCGCCTCTACTCAAGGCGCGCTCAGCCAGCTCTCGAGCTCGTGGGCGGATCAGAAGACCGTCTTCGCACTGGCGTTGAAAGACGACGCCGGCGCCCTCGTCGACCCGGGCCCCGCCAACATCGCCACCGGCAAGTACCCGATGAGCCGGCCGCTGTTCCTCCTGACCAACGGCGATCCCACGGGCGACGCGAAGATCTTCGTCGACTTCCTCCTGAGCGACCGCGGGCAGGAGCTCGTCGCGAAGCACGGGTACCTGCGGCTCAAGGATCTGAAGCCGCACTGATCTGCGCACAGAGATCTGAATCGCGAAAACCGCCCCGCCCGGATCGCCCGATGTCGCGCCAGACCGCCCTCACCCCTCGCCCGCCCGCTGTCGACTACGCGTCGCCGCCGCCCGTGCGTACGCCGCGCAGGCGCCGCTGGAGCCTCACCGCCGTCTCCAGCACCGCGTTCACCGCGCTGACGATCGCCGCGCTGGTCGGCATTGTGCTCTTGTTCGCGATTCAGAGTCTGCCCGTCTGGCGGCACGAGGGCACGCGCTACCTGACGGGCGACAAGTGGTTCTTCCGCAACGAGATCTTCGGTGTTCTGCCGATGCTCTACGGGACCGCCGTCGTCGCGATCGTCGCGGTCCTGCTTGCCGCCCCGATCGGCATTGGCGCCGCGGTGTTCGCCAGTGAGTACCTCCCGCCCAAGCTACGCCTCGCGGTCAAGCTCACGATCGAGCTCCTCGCCGGCGTGCCCAGCGTGGTCTACGGGCTCCTCGGCATCCTCGTCCTCCGCAACTATGTGTACCACGGCTTCCGCTGGCTCGGCGTCGACATGCACAGCGGCGACTCGCTCCTGACCGCGGGCATCCTGCTGGCGATCATGATCCTGCCCACGATCATGACGTTGTCGGACGATGCGCTCCGCGCGATCCCGAGCGCGCAGCGCCAGGCCGCCCGCGGGCTCGGCCTGACGCGCGGGCAGGCGATCCGCGCCGTCGCGCTCCCGCAGGCGCGGCGCGGGCTAGTGGCCGCGGTCCTCCTCGCGCTCGGTCGCGCGCTGGGCGAGATGATCGCGGTCTTCCTCGTCGTCGGCCGACAGGATAATCAGCTGCCCGGGAGCTGGTTCTCGCTGAAGCCGCTCGTCGCGCCGGGCCAGACCATGTCGAGCAAGCTTGGTGGCGCCGAGACAAACATTGCCTACGGCGACCCGCTTCACTGGGCCGCGATGGTGGGCCTCGGCTTGCTCCTCATGGCGATCGTCGCGGTCGTCACGCTCATCGGCGGGTGGCTCGCCGGGAGGTCGCATGCCCACGCCTGACCTCCTCGTTAGACCCGCCCGCCGGCGCTGGCCCGACTACCTTTTCGCCGGCGCGGCCGCCCTCTGCGCCGCGATCGCGCTGGGCGTCCTCCTCTGGGTCATCCTCGCGATCGTCACGCGCGGCTTCCCGGCGCTGAGCTGGCAATTCCTGACCGAGCAAATCCGCCTCGTCGGCGCAGAGGGCGGGATCTTTTACAACCTCGTCGGGACGCTCATCCTGATCGCCACGGCCGCGTGCGTCGCCACGCCCGTCGCGCTCGGCATCGCCCTCGTCCGCGCCGTCTACCTCACCGGCGACCGCGCCAAGCGCGCGCTCGACCTGATCCTCTACACGCTCAACGGCGTCCCCTCGATCCTCTTTGGAATCGCCGGCCTGATCGTGTTCGTGAAATACCTCGGCTGGGGCAAGTCCTGGCTGAGCGGCGGCATGCTCCTTGGCGTGATGATCCTGCCGACCGTCACCGTCGCCCTGGTCGAGCGGATCAAGGTGTTGCCCGCGAAATACGTCGAGGCCGCGCGCGGGCTGGGCCTGCGCCGCTCGCAGGTGATCCGGTCCGTGATCCTGCCCCAATCGATCGGCGGCCTGCTCACCGGCATGCTCCTGGGCCTCGCCCGCGCCGCCGGCGAGACAGCCCCGATCATGTTCACCGCCACGATCTTCGCCGGCGCGACCCTGCCCGGCGGCGTGCGCGAGAGCCCCGTGCTGTCGCTCCCCTACCACATCTTCAACCTCGCCCAGGACTCGTTCGACCCCGGCGTCGCCGGCAAAGTGTGGGGCACGGCGACCGTCCTGCTGATCCTCGTCTTCCTGCTCAGCGCCATCGCGCTGCCCGTCCGGCTCCGCGTCCACGAGGAGGCCCGCCATGGCTAACCCGCTCGCCGTTGTCTCCCCCGCCGGGGCCACCGTCTGCTGCCCGCCGTCGCCGGACGCCTTGGCCGTCCCGCCCATCCTCGACGTCCGCGGCCTGACCGTCCGCGCCGGCGACCGCACCATCCTCCGCGACGTCAACCTCGCGATTCGCCCGAACCAGGTTCTCGGCCTCATCGGCCCTTCGGGC
>DATHXE010000380.1:0-7375 GCA_035459845.1 Tepidisphaeraceae bacterium
CCTCCCGCCCGCCCCGGTTCGCGGCCCTCGCGCTCCTGCTCGTCGCCCTCGCCTGCGCCGCGACCGCCCACGCCGCCGACCGCCGGCCCAACTTCCTCTTCGTCTACGCCGACGACCACCGCTGGGACGCCATGGGCGCCGTCCAGCAAGAGCAGGGCGACCGAGCCCGCTACCCGTGGTTTAAATCCCCCGCCATGGACCGCCTCGCCACCGAGGGCGTCCGCTTCCGCAACGCCTTCGTCACCCTCTCCCTCTGCGCCCCGAGCCGCGCCGCCTTCCTCACCGGCCAGTACAACCACCTCAACGGGATCACCAACAACAGCCGCCCCTTCCCAACCGACGCCGTCACGCACGCCACCCTCCTCCGCGCCGCCGGCTACACCACCGCCTACGTCGGCAAGTGGCACATGGGCCAGCAGCGCGGCCAGCGCCCCGGGTTCGACTACTCCGCCAGCTTCATCGGCCACGGCCGCTACCAAGACTGCCCCTTCGAGATCAACGGCGTCTCCGCCCCCACCAACGGCTGGGTCGACGACGTCAGCACCGACTTCGCCATCGACTGGATCCGAAAGAACCGAGACCGCCCGTTCGCCGCCGTCGTCGGGTTCAAGAGCCCCCACGGCCCGCGCGGCGGCCGAAACCTCCCCGACCGCCTCCGCGACCTCTACGCCGGCCAGACCACGCGCCCCACGCCCAACTGCGGCGTCCCCGCCATCTTCCACCAGCCCGACCCCGCCACCGGCAAGTTCCCCCTCGGCCTCGCCGACAACGCCACCCACCTCGACTACCTCCGCCACATCGCCGGCGTCGACGAAAACCTCGGCCGCCTCCTCAAGGCCCTCGACGACCTCGCCCTCGCCGACGACACCGTCGTCGTCTACACCAGCGACAACGGCTACTACCTCGGCGAGCACAACTCCGGCGACAAGCGCTCCATGTACGATGAGTCCCTCCGCGTCCCCATGATCGTCCGCTACCCCCGCCTGTTCCCCAAGGGCGCGCTCGCCGACGAGATGGTCCTCAACGTCGACCTCGCCCCCACCTTCCTCGACCTCGCCGGCGCCCCCGCGCCCAAGGGCGTGCAGGGCCACAGTTGGAAGGACGTCGCCACCGGCCGCAAGCCCGCCGACTGGCGCCAGTCGTTCTTCGCCGAATACTACAAGGAGCTCGGCAACGTCCCCACCTGCTACGCGATCCGCACCACCACCCACAAGCTCGTCCGCTACCCCAACCGCCCCGAGTGGACCGAGATCTTCGACTTGGCCGCCGACCCGTACGAGATCAAGAACCTCGCCGCCGACGCCACCCTTGCCGCCAAGCTCGGCGCGCAGCTCGACGAGGCGGCCAAGGCCGTCGGCTACACCGTCCCGCCCAACGCCAACCCGCCCGCGCCCGCGAACAAGCCCGCCGCACCCGCCGCACCCCGTTAACGCACGCCGGCCCTCAAAAGGAAGTCGATGACCCGCGCACTCCAGCCTTTCCGCCCCGCCCTCGTCCCGGCCGCCGCCTTGCTCCTGGCGCTCCTCGCCGCGCCCGCCCACGCCGCAAAGCTCAACATCCTCCTGTTCACCGCCGACGACATGAACTTCGACTCCAGCGGCGTGTACGGCGGCCCGGTCAAGGACCTCACGCCCAACATCGACCGCCTCGCCGCCGAGGGCATGCGGTTCGAGTACGCCTATTCCGCCGTCGCCGTCTGCCAGCCCTCGCGCCAGGTCATGTTCACCGGCCTCTACCCCCACCGCAGCGGGTCGATGGGCTTCTTCCCCGTCAAGCCCGACGTCCGCACGCTCCAGGAACAACTCCGCGACGCCGGGTACCTCATCTCCGCGTTCGGCAAGAACCCCCACCATCAGCCCGCCGCCAAGTTCTGCGCCGACGTCGCCGACGACACGATCTCCCGCCATCCGTCCAAGCTCGCCGACGCCACCCGCAAGTTCCTCCGCACCGCCCGCGAGAAGGGCCGCCCGTTCTTCCACAACGTCAACTGCTACGACCCCCACCGCCCGTTCATCGGCATGACCGGGCCCAACGACCTCGCCGGCGGCGAGGCCCCCAGCCGCCGCGTCCGCCCCGACGAGGTCACCGCCGTCCCCGCGTTCCTCGAAGACCTCCCCGCCGTCCGCCGCGAGCTCGCCGGCTACTACACCAACGTCCGCCGCCTCGACGACGCCCTCGGCGCCGTCCTCGCCGTCCTCAGGGAGGAAAACTTCGCCGACGACACCCTGGTCGTCTTCTGGGGTGGCGACCACGGCATGTCCTTCCCGTTCGCCAAGTCCAACTGCTACGAGAACAGCTCCCGCGGCGCCCTCGTCGTCCGCTGGCCCGGCGTCACCACCCCCGCCGCCGTCGACCGCGCCCACCTGGTCTCCACCATCGACTTCGCCCCCACCCTCCTCGACGCCGCCGGCCTCCCCCCGATCCCCGGCGTCGACGGCCGCTCCTTCCGTACCGTCCTCGCCGGCAAGACCCTCCAGGGCTGGGACCGCGTCTACACCTTCTACAACGCCGCCTTCGGCAACCGCTGGCTCCCCATGCGCTGCGTCCGCACCCGCGACCGCGCCTATATCTGGAACGCCTGGAGCGACGGCCGCCGCAAGTACCAGACCGAGAACATGGCCGGCCTCACCTGGAAGGCCCTGCTCGCCGCCGCCGAGACCCAAACCCCCGTTAAGGCCCGCACCGACTTCTACACCTTCCGCACGCCCGAGGAGTTCTACGACCTCACCAAGGACCGGGCCGAGCGCGACAACCGCATCGCCGACCCCGCCCACCGCGCCGAGATCGACGCCATGCGCGCCGACCTCCTCGCCCTCATGCGCCGCACCGCCGACCCGTTCGCCGACGCCTTCGCCCACCGCGACGACCCCGCCCGCGCCGCCGAGACGATCAGAAAGCTCAACCAGGAGTACGCCCGCCGCCCGTCCGCCGCCCAGGACTGAACACCCACGCCAGTCCCGTTTTCGAAATCGTTTGTCCCCGGAAAGTAATTCCACGGCGGTAACTTTCGGGGGTAGTCTCGACCAGACGTGCTCGGACATCGGTAAGGCCATGGTCGGCTCGTCGAAGGAGTTAACGCCGTGGCCCCGTACAACCGCCTCGTCCTGCTCGCCGTCCTCGCCCTCGCCGGTCCGGCGACCGCAGCCCCCACGCCCGCCCCCACACCCGATGTGCCGGCCCCCGTCCGGGCCGTCCTCGGCGCCTACTGCACCGACTGCCACGGTCACGCCAAGGCCAAGGGCCAGGTCCGCCTCGACGCCCTCCCCTCGCTCGACGCCAAGGTCCGCCTGGACCTGCTGAACAAGCTCCAGGAGCAGGTCCACTTCGCCGCGATGCCGCCCGAGGACGAGCGGCAGCCGAGCCCCGCCGAGCGGCAGGTCCTGGCCGACTGGGTGCGCGGCGAGCTCGTCGCCGCCGGCGCCCCGCTCATCGAGGACAAGCTCCGCTACCCCGACTACGGCAACGTCGTCGACCACGACCGCCTCTTCTCGGGCGCCGTCACCGACGCCCCGTTCACCCCCGCCCGCCGCTGGCTCGTCAGCCCCGCCATCTTCAAGGAGCGCGTGATCGACGTGTTCGGCCTCACCGGCCGACCGCGCGACGCCTTCTCCGTCAACGGCGCCGCCTTCTACGGCGTCACCAACCCGTTCGTCCTCCCCGACCGCTCGGGCATCCGCGACTACGCCATCACCCCCCTCGACGGCGGGCACCTGCTCGTCATGCTCACCAATGCCCAGTGGATCTCCCACAAGCAGATCCGCGCCGCCCGCGTCAAGAAGGGCGAAATCAAGGCCGACTTCTTCGAGAACAAGGCCGACCGGTTTTCCCCACCGACACCGGCCGCGTTCGAGGCGATCATCCTCGCGCCCGCCAAACCGACTGACGCCGCCCTCGTCGCCGCGATTCAGGCCCAGTTCGACTGCGTGCTCCGCCGCCCCGCCGACCCCGCCGAACAGGCCAAGTACCTCGCCCTGACCCGCGCCGCCATCGACCTCGCCGGCAACACCGAGGGCCTCCGGCAGATGCTGGTCGCGGTCCTCCTCGAGTCCGAATTCCTCTACCGCCTCGAGTTCGGCGCCGGCCCCGCCGATGTCGCCGGCCGCCGCATGCTCGCCCCCCGCGAGGCCGCCTACGCCATCTCCTACGCCCTCGGCGACCGCGGCCCCGACCCCGTCCTCGCCAAGGCCGCCGCCGACAGCCGCCTCAACACCAAAGAAGATTACAGGCGCGAGGTCACCCGCCTCCTCGCCGACCCCACCTACTACAGCGGCCGCATCGACACCACCATCAACAACTCCGACATCGTCCCCCACCCCAGGCTCGTCCGCTTCTTCCGCGAGTTCTTCGGCTACCCGAGCGCCCTCAAGGTCTTCAAGGACAAGAACCGCAGCGGCGGCTACTACGACAACCCCGGCCGCGGCAGCAGCGCCACCCCCGGCCACCTGATCCGCGAGGCCGACCGCGTCGTCGCCTTCCACGTCCAGCAGGACAAGGACGTCTTCCTCAACCTGCTGACCACCGACCGCTACTTCATGTACCACAACGTCGACAACGAGAAGGGGGCCAGGATCGTCGCCGGCTGGAAGGAACTCTACGAGACCCTCAAGGACACGGACTGGCGCAACAACCCCGAGAAAGTCGAGGCGGAGCACCCGGACCTGCTCAAGAAGTATGGGATCGAGCCCTTGTCGCGCCGCAAGGGTGGGCACGCGAACACGCTGCCGAAGGTCATGGAGCACTTCTCGTACACGTTCGGCAAGGGGAACACGCCGTTCACGACCCTCCCGTGGGTTCACGGCTATCAGTTCCGGCACTC
Organism: Tepidisphaeraceae bacterium; assembly: GCA_035459845.1. Lineage (GTDB taxonomy): Bacteria > Planctomycetota > Phycisphaerae > Tepidisphaerales > Tepidisphaeraceae > DASPKW01. Next base: position 4,817 of record DATHXE010000380.1, read on the forward strand.
GCAGTCCTACAGCCTGCCGGCCACGCCCGGGGCCAACGGGAAGTACGGCGGCGACGACAACCTGAACTACCCCGTCGTCCAGCCCTTCAAGATCGCCGACCGCAAGGGCATCCTCACCCACCCCGCCTGGCTCATCGCCCACTCGTCCAACTTCCACACTGACCCGATCCGCCGCGGCCGCTTGATCCGCGAGAAGCTCCTCGCCGGCCGCGTCCCCGACGTTCCCATCACCGTCGACGCCAAGGTCCCCGATGACCCCCACCGCACGTTCCGCGAGCGCGTCGAGGCGGTCACCGGCCCCGCACAGGCCGCCTGCTGGAAGTGCCACGAGCACATGAACCCGGTCGGCTACCCCTTCGAGGTCTACGACGACTTCGGCCGCTACCGCAAGGACGAGCCCCTCGAATACCCCGAGAACCTCGTCGCGCCCGCCAAGGGCAAGTACGACGCGGATACCTACAAGACCCGCCCCGTCTCCACCGCCGGCGACCTCCGCGGCACCGGCGACCCGAAGCTCGACGGCCCCGTCGCCGACCCCCTCGAGATGATCGACCGCCTCGCCCGCTCCACCCGCGTCCGCCAGTCGATCGTCCGCCACGCGTTCCGCTTCTACATGGGGCGAAACGAAATGCTCTCCGATTCCAGGACCCTGATCGAGGCCGACAAGGCCTACGTCGACAGCGGCGGCAGCTTCAAGGCCCTGGTCCTCTCCCTGCTGACCTCCGACTCGTTCATGTACCGCAAGTAACCACGCCCGCCCCCCGCCGACCGGAGCCCAACCTCATGACTCACCGCCGCGACTTCCTCAAGGCCGCCGCCTTCGGCGCCGGCGCCATGCTGTTCCCCGCCGCCGCCGGTCGCGCCTTCGCCGCCACCGCCCCCGCCGCAGGCCGCTTCCCCACCCGCTTCATCTTCATGCACAAGGGGAACGGCCTGTTCCCCAGCGCCATGGTCCCCCCCAGCCTCAGCGCCGAGGACAAGGCCCGGGAACAGCGCAAGGAACCCTTCCAGGTCGACCTCGCCCGCCACGAGCTGCCCGCCTGGATGTCCGTCCTGAATGCCCACAAGCAGCACCTGACCCTCCTCCAGGGTCTGTCCGGCAAGATGTGCACCACCGGCCACCACACCTGGCAGTCGAGCCTCGGCGTCTACGCCGCCACCGAGCGCCTCAGCTCCGTCAAGTGGGCCACCGTCGACTTCGAGCTCGCCAAGCTCTTCCCCTCGCCCCTCGACCACATCGAGCTCGCCTGCTTCCCCAGTGACGGCGGCAACGCCCGCGGCAACATCGAGGGCATCGAGCGCGGCTTCTCCGCCCGCGGCCCCCAGCAGCCCAACTACGCCTTCGGCTCCCCCAAGGTCGCGATCGACGAGCTCTTCAAGGCCGTCTCCCGCAACGACGCCGACCGCGTCCGCTACCAGCTCGAGCGCAAGGTCCTCGAGTTCACCGCCGCCAACCAGGCCGCCCAGGCCGACGGCCTCGCCGCCGGCCTCGAGCGCGCCAAGGTCCAGAACTACGCCGACGCCATGCAGGACATCCGCCGCCGCAACGGCCAGCTCGAGGCCATGTCCGACGTCATCGCCAAACACGTCCCCGTCCTCGACAGGAAGTACCTCGCCGACGACCTCACCACCGTCGACCGACAGGTCGGCCACACCGAGGTCCTCCTCTCGGCCCTCATCTCCGGCATGACCAACGTCGTCACCTTCACCGTCGACGAGCTCGGCACCCCCTACACCGGCGTGCCCGGCATGGAGACCGAGAAGATCAACCTCCACGACGTCGGCCACGGCAAGGCCGTCGGGCTGATCAAGGCCGAGGACGTCCGCGAGGCCGTCCGCCGCCGCCACGCCGCCCTCATCGACACGATCGTCCGCCGCCTCAAAGCCGTCCCCGAGGGCGACGGAACCCTCTTCGACAACACCGTCCTCTTCTACTTCCCCGACAACGGCGAGACCCACCACAGCACCGGCGTCGAGTGGCCGTTCGTCGTCCTCTCCGGCCGCAACGCCAAACTCGACATCGCCGGCCGCTACGTCCGCCTCCCCTACTGGGGCAAGGAGGGCCACAAGACCCTGGGCAACTGGTACACCACGATCCTCAACGCCTACGGCAACCCCATCAACCACTACGGCGACCTCGACCTCGGCCTCAACAAGTTCGTCGCCACCCAGACCGGCCCCATCCGCCAGTTCATGGCATAAGAGTTCGCCAGCAAAGCGCCCCCGAAAGCCCACGGAGCTTGCTCCGTGGGTTGTGTGGTACGCCCCGACGCGCCAGACGACGTGTCGCAAACCGCCCTCACACCCCGCATGACGCCCAACCCACCCTCTCACCCCTCCCGCCGCCAGTTCCTCGCCTGCGCCACAGCCGCCATCAGCGCCCTCGGTGCCGCCACCGGCTGCACCCTCACCGCCCCGCCACCGCCCGCCGCCGCCCCCACCCTCACCGGCTACATCGACGCCCACAGCCACGTCTGGCCCTCTGACACCGCCCGCTTCCCCCTCGCCCGCTGGGCGACCCGCGCCCAGATGGACCCGCCCAGCTTCACCGCCGAAGAG
>DATHXE010000381.1:0-7741 GCA_035459845.1 Tepidisphaeraceae bacterium
GTTTGCAATGTCGGTGACGCGGGCCTTCGATTTTGGTTTAGAAGGGCGAGGCTTCGCCCGAACCGCGGCGTAGCGCCGCAATCGAACGGCTCGGACAGAGCATCGCCCTCTCCGGTCACGGCCTGCGGGTGTGTTCGCGAACGGCGCATCGGGTACGATCGCCGGCCCGATGTTTCCTGCGTCCCTCATCGTCCTCGCGGTCCTCCTGCTCGTCGTCGGGGCGGGGTTGTTTTTCGTCGTCGCGTTTTTGATGGCGCGGGTGCTGCTCATGCCCGAGCGGATGGACGGGGGGCGGGCGATGCTGGCCCTGCAGCGGCTGACGCCCAAGGATTTGGATTTGCCGTACGAGGAGACGTTTTTCACCGTGCGGGACGAGTGGGCGGCGCGGCGGGGGAAGGCCGGGGCGACGCTGGCGGTCGCGGCGTGGTGGATCCCGGCGGCGCACAACGCCGGCAAATGCGCGGTCATCGTCCACGGGTATTCGGATTCCAAGATCGGCGGTATCGCCTGGGCGCCGACGTTCCGGGCGCTGGGGTACAACGTGCTGGCGATCGATTTGCGGGCCCACGGGCGGTCGGACGGGACGTACTCGACGGCCGGGTACTGGGAGCGGCACGACGTGTCGCAGGTGATCGACCAGCTTCGGCAGCTCCAGCCGGCGGCGACGCGGCAGCTCGTGCTGTTCGGCGTGAGCCTGGGGGCGGCAGTGGTGTGTGCGACGGCCGAGCTGCGGCAGGCGCGCGACGTCGCGGCGGTGATCATGGATTGCCCCTACAGCGATTTCGGCTCGGCCGCCATGACCCACGGCGACGCGCTGGGCATGCCGGGGACGCTGTTCCAGCGGCTGGGCGTGCGGTGGGCCGAGAAACTGTCGGGCGCGAACTTCGCCGAGGTCGCGCCGACGACGCTGATCCCGCGCGTCGCCTGCCCGCTGATGGTCATCCACGGGGCCGACGATTTGTTCATCACCCCGCACGACATGGACTCGGTCGAGGCGGCGACGCGCTCGCGCGGGGCGGACGTGGGGCACACGGACTACTGGCGGCCGGGCAACACGCACCACGTGCTGGCGCTGCGAACGGACCCGGGGGAGTTTCGGCGGCGGGTGGGGGAGTTTCTGGAGGCGGCGAATGGCGCAGTCGGCGCGCCCGGGAGAGGGAGTACGGGCCTACCCGATCCCGCGCCGGCGTCCTAAGATTCGCCGCATGGCCACCGCCGATCTCACCCTTCCCGCCAGACCCGTCATCGCGATCGTCGGGACCGGCGCGCTCGGCGCGTATTACGGCGGGCGCCTCGCCCAGCACGGGCACGACGTCCACTTCCTCCTCCGCGCCGATTACGCCGCCGTGACGCAACACGGGTGGCGCGTGACCAGCAGCGACGGCGATTTCGCGCTTCCGGCCGGGCAAGTGAACGCCTACGACGACCCGGCCAAGATGCCCAAGGCGGACCTGGTGATCGTCACGCTCAAGACGACCGCCAACGACCAGTTCGAGCCGCTGATCCGCCCGCTGTTGCACGATTCGACGGCGATCCTCACGTTGCAGAACGGTTTGGGGAACGAGGAGCGGCTGGCGGAGCTTTTCGGCGAGCGGCGCGTGCTCGGCGGCACCGCGTTCGTCTGCATCAACCGCACCGGCCCCGGCCAGATCCACCACATCTGCGACGGCCTGATCACGCTCGGCGAGTTCAACCGCCCGGCCACCCCGCGCGCCAGGCAGATCGGGCGGATGCTGCTCGACTCGAAAGTGCCGGCAAAAGTGCTCGAAGACCTCCGCCGGGCGCGGTGGGAAAAGCTCGTTTGGAACGTCCCGTTCAACGGCCTCTCGGCGGCGTTGGATCTCACGACCGACCTGCTGATCGCCAAACCCGCCGGCGAGGCGCTCGTTCGGCGGGTGATGGCGGAAGTGATCGCCGCCGCCCGCGCGGTCGGCGTCGACCTGCCCGACAGCCTGATCGACGCGAAAGTGACCGCGACGCGCGCGATGGGCCCGTACAAGACGAGCATGCACGTCGACCTGCGCGACCGCCGGCCCATGGAGGTTGAGGCGATCCTCGGCTGCCCCGTCCGCGCCGCGCAGGCCGCGGGCGTGGCGGTGCCGACGATGGAGGCCGTCTACCGCCTGCTCCTTCTGCGGGATGAGTTACGGGACACCGTCCGGTAAATCTACCCACGCGCAGACCTTGCGCGTTTTTTCATTGCCTCTTCAACTTCGCGGGGTATATTTGCCCCACGGAGATCGGGAGTGCCCCGGAAACGAGGGCAGAAAGGGCGGGTCGAACCTGGGCACTGTCGCCTCCGTAAGTTCTACTCTCAGCTACATCTAAGAGCAGAGAACGCCTTTCAGGAGCGCGGAGTCCCTATGTCCCATCGCAGACGTGCACAACTCGGCTTGGTCTCGGCCATCGGAATCTTGGCGCTCACGTTGGGCGTCCTCTTCGTGGGGGCCAAGACGGGACTCGAGCAACACGGGCGGGTCAAGGGCTCGCCGGTGCTGCAACCGCACGTGGGGGACGTGAGCCTGGCGAACGCTGCCAAGTAATGGCCGCGAAAGCGGTTGGGGGACGTGGGGACTGTGAGAAAGGGAGGGGAGAGTAGGGCGGCCCATCCGGGCCGCCCTTTTTTATTGCGCCCGCGACGCCGATAGAGTGGTGTCATGCACGTCGTCGTCTTCGAAGGATCGAACTGGCGCGGGTTCGCGCCCTTAAGCCTGTCGCGGCCAGTCTTTGCGCTGGCGAGCGGGACGGGCCTTCTGATTGACCGTCAGTTAAGGCATCTCAAGCCCAGCCGGGTCACCCTCTGGTGCCGGGACGGTTTGGCGGACTGGGTGGCGGCGGAGATCGCGCCGCGCGTGAATACGCTGGCCGGGTGCGAGATTGCGATCAATCGGCCGCTGGACGATGAGCCGGCGCTGTTGATCGACGGGGGCACGACGACCTTCTCGGCCGGTGAGCCGGTCGAGGGCGTGGGGGTCATCGCGGCGGGTGGCTCGGTTCGGCGGGCGGTGGTGCGCGACGCGGGGCTGTCGCCGGCCGACGCACTGGAAAGTACCGAACGCTGGCAGGCGATCCTCGGCTTACCCAAATTGCCGGGCGAGCTGCGGTCGGCGGATTGGGCGTGGGATCTGGTGGCCCATAACCAGGAAGCGCTGGCGGAGGACTACGCGGCGCAGTTCGCCGATCGCGCGGGAGATCGCCGGCCCGAGGGGCACTATCACGTGATCAACGCCGAGCGCGTGTCGTTCGGGGCGGCGGTGGCGATGGAGCCGGGTGCGGTGCTGGACGCGAGCCGCGGGCCGGTCATGCTTGCGGACGGGTGCTCGATCGGGGCCAACAGCGTGATCAAGGGCCCGGCGTACGTGGGGCCGCACTGCCAGGTCAAGCCGATGACCGTGATCCACGCGGGCACGACGCTCGGGCCGGTCTGCAAGGTGGGCGGGGAGATCAGCAACGCGATCCTGACCGGCTACTCGAACAAGGCGCACGAGGGCTACCTGGGCGACAGCTACCTCGGCGAATGGGTCAACCTCGGCGCCGGCACGATCACGAGCAATCTGAAGAACACCTACGGCGAGATCAAGATCCGCATCGGCTCGCGCGAGCTCCCGACCGGCATGCGGCACCTCGGCTCGCTCATCGGCGACCACGCGAAGACGGCGATCGGCACTCGGCTGATGACGGGGAGCTACGTCGGCTACTCGAGCATGATCGCGGCGAGCGGCCTGCCCCCGACGTTCGTGCCGAGCTTGTCGTTCATTACAGACCGCGGCCGCGAGGCGTACCGGATGGACAAGGCGGTGGAGGTGATGAAGGCCGTCTACGCCCGGCGGCAGAAGGGGTGGAACGCGGTGGAGGAGGGGCGCGTGCGGTACGTGGCGGAAATGGCCGCGGAAGTCGAGGGGCAGTAAGCGTCACATGTCCGTCAGACACGCCTCTTCCGGGTGCGGGACCTTCTTGGTTGGCGCTTGCTGCGCTCGGTACGCGCGGATCGAGTCGATCGAGAAGAGGACCAGGGCGAGCCAGATCAGGGGGAAGGCGATCTGCTGGGCGCGGGTGTAGGGTTCTTTGAAGTAGAACACCGCAAGGAGGAACGAGACGGTCGGGGCGGTGTACTGGAGCAGGCCGAGGGTGGACAGGCGCAACCGGCGGGCGGCGTTGGCGAACCAGAGGAGCGGGAGCGCCGTGATCACGCCGGCGGCGAGGAGCAGGGGGGTGTGACTAATGATCGCGGCGACGGCCTGCTCGGGCGTGACGTCCGGGAAGGCAGGTGATGCCGACCACGGGTGAATGAAGTGCGTGACGATCGCGCCGACGCCGAGCGGGAAGAGCAGGGCGGTCTCGACGAACAGGCCGACGAGCGGGCCGGCGGCGGTCGTCTTGCGGACCAGGCCGTAGAGCGAGAACGACGCGGCCAGCGTGAGCGCGATCGTGGGGAACCGGCTCTGGTCCAGCGCGTAATAGAGCACCGCGCCGGCCGCGATCAGGAGGCTGACGACCTGCAGCGGGCGCAGGCGCTCCTTGAGGAAGATCATGCCCAGCAGCACGGTCACCAGCGGCGTGATGAAATACCCGAGCGACGTCTGGAGGATCTGACCGATCGCGACGGCGTAGATGAACGCGAACCAGTTGACCGCGATGAACAGGGTGGACGCGGCGAGCGAGAGCAGCGTGCGGCGGTTCGTGACGGCAACGCGGACGTCGGGCCAGAGCTTGCGGAAATGAATCAGCCCGACGAGGAACGCGACGGACCAGACGACGCGGTGGGCGAGGAGCTGGATCGGGGGGACGGCCTTGAGGAGGTTGAAATAGGCGGGGACGAGGCCCCAGGTAAAGTAGGCGGCGAGCCCGTAGAGGAGGCCGAGGCGGGCGGGGTTGGGCGCGGCGGGGGGCACGGGCAGTGTATGGCGGGGCGCGGGGCGGATGTCAAAGGGGGGCAAGCCGCGGAGCGGCGGCAGAGAGTAGCCCAGGGCGCAAGCCCTGGGTTGCCGAAGTGCGTGAGAGGCAGAGCCCCGGAGGGGCGACAGACGGGGCGTGGTAAACGTCGATCGCGGGGCGCGCGACCATGCGCCCCATCTGTCGCCCCTTCGGGGCTTGACGATACAAAAACAATATATTTTATGCTCGTATGACCCAGGGCTTACGCCCTGGGCTACTTTTTGTCGACCCTTCGGGTCTGTGCGTGCGGGGGGAACGCGTCATCCCGCCCTTCGCCGCCCCGTCGCGATTTCCGCGACCATCGCCAGCGCCGCGCCGATCGCGACGGTCATCGAGGCGATGAACACCGCGCGCGGGACGGCAATCGTCGTGTCGAGGAGGGGCACGATCGGGGCGAACGAGCTGGCCAGCGCCGCGCGGGTCGCGAGGCCGATCGGAACGAGGGCGGCGAGCAGGAGTGCGATCGACACGTACCGCCAGAACCGCGAGCGGGTCGGCAGGTGCCACGCGGCGAGCAGGAGGACGGGGCCGGCGATCAGGCGCTCGGGGGCGGCCCAGTTGACGCCGAAGCCGAGCGCGACGCGGAGCAGGTCGTGTGCGGTGAGCAGACCGGCGGCGACGAGGAGGACTGCGGGCGACCAGCGGAGCGTGGGCAGGACGGCGTCGGTGGCCGCGCGGTCGCCGCGGCGGCGGGCGTCGCGGGCGAGGTAGATCGCGGCGGCGGCGAAGGCGATGGCGAACAGGTAGAGGTGCGGGAAGGCGAAAATGCCGGCGACGGATTCGGGGCAGTCGGGGCCGGTGCGGCGGAAGACGGCGACGTTTCCTGCGTGATTTCGACCGGCAATCGAGTTTCCGCCGGGGGACAGCGTGAGATCCCAGGCCATGACCGCACCGGGGTCAAACGATGCGATCCGGCGCAGCGAATTCAGATCGAAGAGATGCGTACGAAGATCGTCGCCATACGAGACAAACCGCCTCCCGTCGGCAAGCGGGTAGGGAGACGCAGCGTCCCAATCGCGGCGGGCGAGGGCTTGGCCCGTCGCGGTGTCGACTACTTCCAACTCGCTCGCCCGAGGGAGGAGTTGGATCAAGGCGCGGTCGAGGTTTGGAGAAAACTCGCATGAACTGAACGCCGGTCTCCAGAACTGGGTCAGTAGGCGCGCATTGGCGACGGCCCGGATCTGGACGCAAAGGCCGTTGTCCTTCGATGTGAGGATCGCGAACCGGCTGGAGTCGGCAGACGGAAGGAACTGTATCCAGTTCGCGCCGCTGATGCCGAGCGGCGTGCTGACAAGCAGACGTCCGTCGGTCAGATCACGGACGAGTATGTCACCGCCGTCGGCCGCAATCAGGACTCGGGAGTCCGGCGTCATCGCAGTGGTTCCTGTGGCCCGGTCGATCTGTGCAATCCGTCGCGGCGGACCATCCGCCGGGTCATGCACATCCACAAGTTGCACGTCGATGGCCAGATGCCCGGGTTCGGACGACGATCGGAACAGCGCGACATCGAGTATCCGGGTGCCGTCCGCCGACATGCTGCTGCTGGTATTGGGCACCGTGGCAGGCGGCCCTTGGCGGGGGGGCCGATTCGGGCCGACTCGGTCACCAGTGATCGTGTTGTAGAGACCCGCACCCGGCTCGCCGGACGGGATAAGGAACCGGGCGTTCCGATCGAAGAAGCGCTCCGGCGCGATTCTGCCGGGCGCGACTGAACGAACGCGGTGACCGCTTGCGGGGTCCCACAACTCGGTTCCCCGTTTCGCATCGCTCGTGATCAGCAGGTTGTCCGGAGTAAATCGCGGCGGGTCCGACGTCGGCGTGCTATACGAACGCCCCCGTCGGCTTTGAGAACCTTGCTCGATCGTCATGAACTCCCGCCAGGCCGTATGGCGGAAGTAGAGCCACACCCACGCGAGCGCCGCGACGGCGAAACACAGCAGCGACGCGCGCGACGGGGCGAAGAAGATCGGCCCCCACCGCCGCCGCGGCGCGGGCGTGGCGTAGGTCAGGATGGGGACGGGGGGCGACACGCGCAGGGGAGTATAACGGCGGCGCGAGCGGCGATGGACCATTGCGGGCGAGCCGCACCTTCCGGGTGCCATGCCCTCGCGAGCCGCCCGAGGGTCGGTGCGCAGAGCGGGGTTCTCGGCTCGCGTGGGCATGCCCCAGCGGCGTTCGATCGGCGTCTAGAGCGGCGGGCGAACCTCGATCGGGAAAGCGGTAACCACTGGGGCATGCCCACGCCCCGCGATGTCGTCGTCGCGCGCGCCAAGACGGACGGCGCGGTGCGAGGGCATGGCACCCGGAAACCCGCAGCGCGGTGAAGGATTACGCGCGTCTTGCGACCAACCGGTACGCGAACGCCAGCCCAAACTCGGCGATCAGCACCATCGCCATCGCCGGGCCGGTCGGCAGGAACGGCCAGGCGGCCTTGAGGGCGAGGCCGCCGACGGTGCCGGTGACGCCGACGACGACGGCGATCGTCAGCACCGTGCGGAGGCGCTGGGAGAGCGAGAGGGCCGTCGCGCCCGGCAGGACGAGCAGGGCGGTCACGAGCAGGTACCCCGCGAGCTGCATGCCGGTCACGATGACCAGCGCGAGCAGCAGCATCAGCGTGTAGTGGACGGCCGTCGCGCGGACGCCGGCGAGCTCGGCGAGCTCGGGGTCCAGGCAGTAGAACAGGATCTCCTTGGCCATCAGCCAGAGGGCGGCGCAGACGGCGGCGGAGACGACCACGGCCCGGACGGCGGCGGCGGTCGTGACGGCCCGAAGGTCGCCGAGGAGGTAAAGGTCCCACCCGCTCGGG
>DATHXE010000382.1:0-5495 GCA_035459845.1 Tepidisphaeraceae bacterium
GTGCGGTTCGAGAGCCTGGACGACTTCACGATGTCCGAGCCGGTGAAGGGGTCATTCCGGACGGCGCCGGCGCTCGGGGCGGCGCCCGCGCGCGACCTGACCATCGCCTGGTCGGGTGACACGGCCGGCCAGGGTTGGGGCATCGACCCCGCGCGTGGCGGGATGCCGATCTACGCGGCGATGACGGCGCGCGAGCCCGACCTGTTCATCCACTCCGGCGACACGATCTATGCGGACGTGCCGATCCCCGAGACGGTCGCGCTGCCGGACGGGTCGGCGTGGAAGAACGTCGTCACGCCGGGCAAGTCGAAGCCGGCCCAGACTCTGGCGGACTTCCGGGCGAACCACGCGTACAACCTGCTGGCGGACGGGGTGCGGGCGTTCAACGCGCGCGTGCCGGTGGTGGCGCAGTGGGACGACCACGAGGTGAGGAACAACTGGTTCCCTGGGCAGCAGATCGACGACCCGCGGTACGACGAGCGGGACGCGGACGTGCTGGCGGGGCGGGCGCGGCAAGCGTTCATGGAGTACATGCCGATCCGCCCGAGCGCGACCGACGCGGGGCGGATCTATCGGAATTACGCGTGCGGGCCGCTGGCGGAGGTGTTCCTGCTCGACGAGCGGTCGTACCGGGGCCCCAACTCGCCGAACCGGCAGGCGGCGCTCGGGCGGGCGGCGGAGTTCCTCGGGCCGCCGCAACTCGAGTGGCTCAAGCGGGCGCTGGCGGCGTCGACCGCGACGTGGAAGGTGATCGCCAGCGACATGCCGCTGTCGTGCGTCGCCAAAGATGGGAAGACGGATTACGAGGCGTGGGCGAACGGCGAGGGGGGCGCGCCACTGGGCCGCGAGCTGGAATTGGCGAACCTGCTGTCGTTCATCAAGGAGCGGCGCGTCCGCAACGTCATCTTCGTGACGGCCGACGTGCACTTCGCGGCGAACCTGCACTACCACCCGGACCGGGCGACGGCGTTCAAGGCGTTCGACCCGTTCTGGGAGTTCATCTCCGGGCCGCTGCACGCGGGCGGGTTCGGGCCGAGCCAGCTCGATAAGACGTTCGGGCCGGAGTACCGGTGGAAGTCAACGCCCGCGAAGCAGGGGATCGGCCCGGGGCACGGGTACGGGCACTTCGGGATGATGCGCGTGGACGCCAGGTCGCGCGTGATGTCGGTCACGCAGCACGACATCGCGGGGCGGGAAATCGCGCGGCAGGAGATCGAGCCGTCGGCGTGAGCCCGGGCGCGCGCGGCGCATGTCGCGTGGATATTCCTACTGCCCTGTTCAGGCGCGTTTCGGTGGCACGGCGTAGTTCATATGCTCGCCGGCATGCCGATGACGATCCGCGAAACCGCCCCGCTCACGCCGAACGTCACCACCCCGGAGCGGCGTCGGGCCGTCTCCGCGGCGGGCGTGACCATCGCCGTCTTGCTCCACGGGCGCGACACCGGGGGACAACAGACGATCATCGACTACCAGGCGCGGAGCGGCGCGCCCGGGCCGGCGCTGCACCTGCACCGCCTGACGCACGAGACGTTTCACGTGACCGAGGGGCGGTTCAACTTCGTGTTTCCGGGCGAGCGCATCACCGCCGCGCCGGGGACGTTCGTGCACGTGCCGCCGGGCGTCCCGCACGCGTTCTGGAACGACTCGGGGGAGCCGGCGCGGATGACGATCACGTTCGCGCCGGCGGGAATGGAAGATTACCTCGTCGAGCTCCTGGCTTTGGCGAACGAGTCGGCGGCGACCGGTCAGGACATTCGCCCGCTGATCGCGCAACTCGGGCGGAAGTACGACCAGCAGGTGATGGGGCCGTCGCCGGGGATCAAGGTGGCGGGGAGGTGACTCGTGGCCTGGGTGCGGCCGTGATGCCATAACCGTGTCTACCGAGAGCCGCGCCGACGCGCTCGCCTTCGGGCGGCGCTGTCGCTTGCCCTTCGGGTCGCGGCTAAACGGGGGGGAGAGTTACCGAACGTCCTGCCCGGGGAACGCGCGCTTCGCCAGGTTGGCGAGCTTGGCGTGGGCGCCGCCGGCGGACGCGCTGGTCGTGACGGGGAGGCCGGTCGGGGCGAGCGTCTTGATCAGGACCGAGTCGTTGGCGAGGCTCAGGATGACCTCGATCGACTGCGGACCCCGGTGGATCCGGAACCCGAACGACCGGCTGAACGACCCGTGCCCGCGCTTGGCGTAGGTGTCGGCGTCGTACAGGATGTCGCGCAGCTCTTTCGCGAACGACAGGTCGAGCGGCTTGGCCGCCGGGTCGCTATATGACGTCCCGTCCGGGGCGTTGTAGTTCCAGCCCTCGATCTTCGTCGGGTCGGCCAGCACGTTGACCGCGTACAGCCCCAGGAACTCCTGCGCCGGCTTGTCCGGGTCCTTCGGGCCAGTCGCGCAGCCGCCGGCGATGGTCATCAGGGCAATGAGCGTGGCGAGGGTGGTGGATCCGAGGGTGCGGGGGGTCATGGGGGCGAGCATACCGTGGGGCAGGCGGAACGGACAACGGGCGCGCGGAGGTCGAGCGGCGGCGGCGAAAACGAAAAACGAAAAGACGTAAAGAAGCCTCTGCGCCGCTTTGCGTCTTTTCGTCTTTTCGTCTTTTCGTTTTCTCCCTACTTCAACTGGTAACACACCGCCTCGGTCTCGCCCTTGACGATCAGCTTTCCGTCGGCGACGAGCGGGCTGGCCCAAACCTGCTTGCCCTCGGCGGCGTCGAACGTCGCGAGGCGGGTGTACTTTTGCGGGGTGGCGCGGGCTAGGATCGCCTTGCCGCGCTCGGTGAGCATGAGCAGCTTGTCGCCGGCCCGGAGGAGCGAGCCGCCCATGCCGAGGTTGGCCCGCTCGCTCCAGAGGACCTTGCCGTCGGCGAAGTTGACGGCCTTGACCGTGCCCTCGCTGTTCACGTAGAGCGTGCCGTCGTCGAGCACGCCGGGCTGGAACCGGCCGGTGACCTGCTTCCCGCCCCAGAGTTTGGTCGCGCCGGTCGCGGTGATCTGGAAGCAGACGCCCTGCGCGTTCTTGTACGCGTGGGTGACGAACACCTTGTCGCCGCTGACGATCGGCATCGACGCGTTGATGTTGTACTCGACCTCCCACGGGCCCTTCTGCTCCCACAGGGTCGCGCCGGTCGCGGGGTCGAGCGAGTAGAGCGTGTCGTGGGCGAAGCAGATCAGCTGGCGTTTGCCGCCGGCCGTCGTGAGCGCGGGCGTGGCGTACCCCCCGCCTTTCGCCTGCGACTTCCAGACGAACTTCCCGTCGGCCTTGCTGACGGCGACGGCGGCATTCCCGCCCTCACCGCCCTGCACGTACAGCCGGTCGCCGTCGATCAGCGGCGTGCTGGCGATGCCCCACTTCTTGTTCGACCCGCCCGTCTCGCTCAGCACGTCGAGCCGCCAGATCTGCTTCCCGTCGCTCGTTTGCCGGGCGATCAGCTCGCCGTTCCCGCCGTAGGTGTAGATCCGATCGCCCTCGACGACCGGTGTGCACCGCGAGCCGGGGAAGTCGCCGGGGTTCGAAAAGGCGTTGGGGTACGACTGCTTCCAGACCGAAGCGCCGGTGTTGAGATCGACCGCTTCGAGGAAGTCGCTGCCGTCCTTCAGGTAGAAGAAGTAGACCTTCCCGCCGGCGGCGACGGGGGTGGCGTAGCCGATGCCGGTCGCGTGCGACCAGACCTTCTTCGGCCCGTCCTCGGGAAACGAATCGGGCAGCGCGTCGGCCGGGAGGATGCCGGAGCGGTCCGGCCCGCGCCACTGGGCGACCGTGGCGGTGGCGGTCGCGGCGTCGGCGGCGAACGCGTGCGCGGGGAGGGCGAGGGCGGCGGCGGCGAGGAGGTGGCGGAAGGTCATCGGACGGGTCTCCATTGTGGGACGGAAGCGGATGATTGTTGTAAGGACGGGGCGGAATCTCAAGTCACGCCCCTCGTGTGCGCAGCACACCCGCTCGCGGGTTAGCGGTCCAACCGCGCCGTCCCCCCATATCCGACCGCTTCGGAGAACGACCTATTCCGCCCGCAGCGCCCCCGGCGTCACGCGCCGGGCGAACAGCGCCGTCGCGAGGAACAGCGACGCCAGCCCCACGCCCAGCACGAGCGCCAGCGACACCACGACCTCCCGAACGTTCAACACGTGCGCCGACGTCATCACGTTCGGGATCACGCCGGCCAGCGCGCAGACCGTGCCGACCGCCAGCCCGAGCAGGAGCAGGCCGGCGTTCTCGAGCAAAACGAGCTTGGCGCGGCGGGCGGGGTCGAACCCGAGGACCGACAGCAGCGTCAACTCGGCCCGGCGCTCGAAGAGGTTGCGTACCATGACGACCGCCAGCCCGACCGTCCCGAGCATCAGGCCCAGCGCGCCGAGCGCGCGGAAGGTGGAGATGTAGGTGTTGGCGACCTCGTGGTACGCGGCGAGCCGGGCGGCGGTGGTCTGGATGGTCGCGGAGTAGTCGGTCTTCTCGAGCTCGCGGGCGTCGTTGAGCGTGTCGTTGAGCAGGTCCGTCACGGCGCCGACGTCGGCGGGCGCCGCCTCCACCATCACGGTCGAATACCCGGCTTGGGCCGGGAACAGGCGGAGGAAGTTCGCCTCGCCCATCAACATTTCCGACTGGAAGACGCTGCCCGCGAGCGTGCCGACGAGCTTGAGCTTCTGAGGCCGGCCGAGCGAGTCGGTCAGCGGGATCGTCCGGCCGAGCTTCACCTTCATGATGTACTTGGCCGTTTCATCGTCGAGGAAGACGGGTATGGAGCCGTCCGAGTGCGGCTGCGTTAGTAGTTCCCACGGGTTGGCGACGTCCTTCTCCGTACTGGCGAACGTGAAGCGGTTCTGCGCCCCCATCGCAGGGGGGATCGCCAAAATCGTCGGGCTGTCCGGGCGCGTGATGTTCAGGCACGACACGTCCTGCCCGGCCCACGTGCGGAGCATGGCGAACTTCGCCTTCGCCCAGCGTGGGTCGGCCGCCGCCTCCTGCCGCATGAGGAGCTTGCGGCCCTCCGGCGTCCCGAGGTCGGCGAGCAGGGGGATGTCGGTCTTGACGATCAGCGTGTACCCGCCTGCGCCGGACTTGGGGTCGTGCGTGTCGGCGGGCGTCCCGGACTGCATGGACGAGACGGTAACCAGCGCGAACGAGGCCAGCGCGATCAGGGCGACGCACAAGAGTGAGCGGGCGCGGTTGCGCGTGGCGTTGCGGGCGGAGAGGGAGGGGAGCGAAAGAGATGGAGAGGTGGGGCGGTGGGGCGATGGGGAGTGGGGGCGGAGGCGGGCGAAGGTGAGGGCGAGGGCGGCGATGAGGAGCAGGCTGCCGCCGCCGAGGTAGGCGGGGGCGGGGCCGAGCTTGCGGAGTGCGCCGGCGGCGAAGAGGGCGATCGCGCCGACAAGGGTGATGAGGGCGATCGGGAGGGATGTCGTGGGTCGGCCGGCGAGTCGTGCGGCCGGGGCGCCCAGTGCCCCGGCCAGCAGTGCGGAGGGGTTGACCTTCGACACCCGCCTCGTCGCCCAGACGATCGCCAGCAG
>DATHXE010000383.1:0-4741 GCA_035459845.1 Tepidisphaeraceae bacterium
GAACGGGCCGTAGAAGTCCTTCAGCAGCTTGATCCAGTCGGCGTGCTCGTCCTCGACCTTGTCGAGCTTGAGCTCCATGCCCGCCGTGAACCCGACGTTCATGATCTCGGGGAACGCCTGGATCAGCTTGTCCGTCACCACGCCGCCCAGCAGCGTCGCGAAGAACCGCCGGTCGATCTGCTGGACGTACTCCCGGTCCTGGATCGTCTGGATGATCGACGCGTACGTCGACGGCCGGCCGATCCCGAGCTTCTCCATCTCCTTCACAAGCGTCGCCTCGGTGAACCGTGGCGGCGGCTGCGTGAAGTGCTGCGTCGGGCTGACCTCGACCGCGCCCACCGGCTGCTTCTCGCGCAGGTCCGGCAGCAGCTGGTCTTCCGACGACACGCCCGCAACCTTCATGAACCCATCGAACACCAGCTTGCGACCCGTCGCCTTGAACACCGCGTCGCCGCCCTTGGTCGCCGCCGCGATCAGCGCCGTCGTCTGGTCGAACTCCGCGTTGGGCATCTGGCACGCCACGAACCGCCGCCAGATCAGCCCGTAGAGCTTCGACTCGTCCGCCCCGAGCTTCCCGTGCGCCATCTCCGGCGTGAACGCCGCGTCCGTCGGGCGGATCGCCTCGTGCGCCTCCTGCGCGGCCTTGTTCGAGCTCGCGTAGAAGTTCGGCTTCTCCGGCAAATACCGGTCGCCGTACGCCTTGGCGATGTGCGACCTCACCATGTTCAGCGCCTCGCCGCTCAGGTGCGTCGAGTCGGTACGCATGTACGTGATGTGACCGGCCTCGTACAGGCTCTGCGCCGTCTTCATCGTCCGCTGCGCCCCGAAGCTCATCCGGCTGCTCGCCGCCTGCTGCAGCGTGCTCGTGATGAACGGAGCCGGCGGCCGGCTCGTCGTCCGCTTCTTCTCCACCGACCGCACCGCCAGCGGCGGGCAGTTCTTCAGCGCACCCGTGATCGTCGTCAGGTTCTTGGCCGGGCCCTTCGCCTCAGGGTCCTCGACCGTGTTCTCGGCGCTGACGGCAAACCCGAGCAGCTCGGCCGCGCGCCGCGCCGCCGCCTTATCCCCCGCCGCGAACTTCGCCCCGCCCAGCTCGACCAGCTCCGCCTCGAACGCGTCGTGGTCCGCCAGCCACTTCTCCCGCTCGGTCTTGGGGCGCTCGCCGGCACCCAAAAATTCCGTCCACTGCTTCGCCAGCGCCTCGCACGCCTGGCCGACCACCGTCGTGAAGATCGCCCCGATCTTCCAGTACTCCTCGGGGATAAACGCGTCGATCTCCCGGTCGCGCTCGACCACCAGGCGCACCGCCACCGACTGCACCCGGCCCGCCGACAGCCCGCGCGCCACCTTCCGCCACAGCAGCGGGCTGATCTCGTACCCCACGATGCGGTCCAGGATCCGTCGGGCCTGCTGCGCGTTCACCCGGTCCATGTTGATCCGCGACGGCTTGCTGAACGCCTTCTGGATCTCCGTCTTGGTGATCGCGTTGAAGATCACGCGCTGCACCTTCTCGTCCGGCACGCCTAGCGCCTCTTTCAGGTGCCACGCGATCGCCTCGCCCTCGCGGTCCAAGTCGGTCGCCAGGTAGACGGTCTCGGAGTCCTTCGCCAGCTTCTTGAGCTCGCTGACCAACTTGTCCTTCCCCCGCTCCTCGATCACCACGTACTCGGGGATGAACGTCTTGAGGTCCACGCCCATGCCCTTGCTCGGCAAATCCCGCACGTGCCCCATCGAGGCCTTTACGATGTAATCCTCGCCCAGGTACTTATTGATCGTCTTCGCCTTCGCCGGCGACTCCACGATCACCAGATCTTTCGACTTCTTCTTGGCCATGTCGGTGTTTTTCTGACAGTCTCGGTGTCGGTTCTAAGGAGTACGACGACGGCGCCCCTCTTGGGGCGGTATCGACCCGGCGGCCCCGGCCTCTTAATCAGACGCGGGACCGGCTCGCAAGGTCCGATAAGCCGGCCGTCCGATACATTAGAGTATAGGCCCCAGCGAGGGGGCGGCAGTTTGCCCGCGGCCCGACCGGCCTGTCAAGACCTTGGGTCGCGGGAAAACTTTGATCCCCATTACGTCCCCCGCCCCCCCGAAGTTCGAAGCGCCGCCCGATCCCCCTGCCGCCCATCCACCAGCAACCTTCGTCCGATACGTTACTTACGACGAAATTTAGGACGCGGTTCGCGCACGGCACCATGGCTCCCCTCTCCCCGGACCGTCCCGAGCACTACACCAGAGCCCGCTACCGAAGCGTCCCCTCCTCCGTGAGCGTGCTCGACCCCGGCTGCGGGTAGTCCGACTCCCGGATCAGCGTCGTGGGCAGTCGCATCCCCGGGATCCACGTGTACGACCGATTCTGCTGCTCGGCGATCGCGTCCTGGATCGACTGATCCTTCTTGAGCGTCAGGAACATCGACACGCCCGCCGTCGACTGCGTCTTCCAGACCTCCTGCCCGTCCAGCGTCACCGTCACCTTGTGGATCTTGTCCGACACGCTGACCTTTTGAATGCCCCCGCCGCCCATGAAGCTCCGGAACTCCATTTCCTTGGCCGGCCCGGTCTCGCTCGACACGACCACGCGCAGCGCCCCGTCCGGCGCCACGACCGCCCCCATCGCCTTGATCTGCTCCTCGAACGACTTGGCGATCTTGGCCCGAACGTCCTCCGGCGCATCGGTATTGAGGTCGAGCCCGACCTTCACCCCCGGGCGGAAGATCAGCAGATTGTCCGGGTTGGCCTCGGTCTGGACGGCCAGGGCCTGCTCGTGCGGAATGACGGCCGAGACGAGCTTGGCGTCGCGCCCGTGCAAGCTGTAGCCGCGCCCGCCGAACACGCCGCTCACGCCCACCCCCAGGTTGTAGCTCCAGACGGCCAGGCGTTTGTTCACGTTGATCAAATAGCGGTTGCCGAGCAGGACGTGCCCGCCGTCGACCCACTCAAGACCCTGCGCGATCGCGTACGACGGCGGGAGCGGGATCGTCTTCATCGTGCGCCCGGTCGGCACGTGCACGATCAGCACGCGGTTGCGGTCCGTGACGGCGGCGACGATGCCGTCCGCCTTGAACGCGATGTGCCCCCCGGACGTCAACTTAAGCTCGGGCAGCGTCCCGAGCGGGTTGCCCGTCGCCGTCTCCACGAACCGAATCTCGCCCCCGTCGACCACGGCGTAATACTTGCCCCCCGGGCTCAGCGACGGGCGCGAGCCGTGGTCGGCCTTCAGGCGATACACCGGCCTGGGCACCGCCCCGGCCTCGGGCTTGAGCTCCCAATAGACCAGCAGGTTGTCCCGCGACTGCGTGATCAAATGCGCGTTGTCGACGAACGCGACGTGGGACAGCTCGGCCTCCGCGCCGCACGGTCGGAAAGTCACGCCCGGCGTGCACTTGCCGCCGGTCATGTCCAGGAGTTGGACGTAGCTGTTGGTGGCGTTGTCGAACGGGGAGGGGCGGTCCTTGGGCCCCAGCACGCGCACGCGCGCGACGCCGCGCTTGCCGTCCGGGCTGATGTCGATCAACTTCCGCCACGGCTCGAGCTCGACCAGTTCCAGTGCCGCGCCGGTCGCCAGATCGACCCGGCGATACCGGCCCCGCTCCGGGTCTTTGAACCGGCTCGACTCGTGGAACGCGACGATCGCCTGCGCGGTCGTGCGGTCGGTGAAGAGGATTCGCTCCGGCCGGTCGCCGAACGTGGTGGCGCGCTTGGGCACGTTCAGGGGCACGGGGCGGTCCGCCAGCGCCCGCGCCGGGGCGGCCGGCGCGGGCTCGGGATCGTGTTTGACCGCGTACGCGACCGCGTCGAGCTTGACCTCGCGGACGCCGGCAAAGTTCACCGCGGCGACGGACTCGGGCGCCGGGGCGGGCGTGGTTAACTCCGCCGCCGCCGGGCGACCCGGCTTGCCCGCCGGGACTGCCGCCGCCGCCGTGCCGCGATTTCGCACCTCGTGCGGCTTGAGCGACTTGGTGATCCCGTCGTCGTAAACGACCTGGATCTCGCCGTTGGCCGTCCCGGTGACCTTCGCCGACCACCACGTCCCGCCCCACATCGCTTCGAC
Source organism: Tepidisphaeraceae bacterium (assembly GCA_035459845.1). Lineage (GTDB taxonomy): Bacteria > Planctomycetota > Phycisphaerae > Tepidisphaerales > Tepidisphaeraceae > DASPKW01. Next base: position 4,052 of record DATHXE010000383.1, read on the forward strand.
CAGGTCCCCCGCCTTGAACGCGCCCGCGACTGCCGCGGGCGCGGCGGCGCGGGGCCGCACCTCGTCCGCCGTCGCGACCCACCCCGACGTCCCGTCCTCGTACTTCACCTGCGTCTTGGTCGGCGCAATGGTCACCACCGTCCCGGGGAACCAGCTGTCCCCCACCTTGGCCTCGACCGCGTCGCCCACCTTAAACGTCTTGGGCCCGGCGACGGCGGGCGGCCCAGGAACCGCCGGGGCAACGGGTGCGGCCGGCGCCGCCGGGACCGCTGCCGCGGCGCCGGGCTCTCGCACGTCCTCGGGCTTCAAGAACCCCGGGAACTTGTCCTCGAACGTCACCCGGTACCGGCCGTTCTCGAACCGCACGACCGTCGCCGGCACCCACTTGCCCAGCCGCTTCGCCTCCACCTTGTCCCCGGCCGCGAACGCTCGCGCCCGCGCGGGCGGTGGCGGCGCGTCGGCGGCGCGCGCGGGCGAGACGAACCCCGTCGCGCACACCGCGGCCAGCAACAACCCCGCAAGGCGCGAGCGCCGGCGGACACGAGGGAGCACCTTCACGGTTCCAGATTCGATCGCCATTTCCATCTCCCGTCTCGGCGTACCTGAAGTGTCATGCGAAAACTCCCCGGACGTGCGAGGCCCGAGATTTTAGCTCGCGGTCACTCCATTCAACAGGAGAAACCCGCGGAG
>DATHXE010000384.1:0-11268 GCA_035459845.1 Tepidisphaeraceae bacterium
GAACCGGGGGATGTAGTACTGATCGCGGGTAAGGGGCACGAGAACTACCAGATTATCGGAACCGAGAAACGGCACTTCGACGACGCCGAGGAGGCGACGCGGGCGATCAAGTCGCGCGTCGGCTCGGTGAGATGAGTTTGCCGGAGGTCGCGCGGCAGGAGACAGATTCGGGTTTGGTTCGCAGTCGTAAACTGCCGCTCTTTCCTGGCCGGCGCGGTGGCGGCAACGTCGGTGAGCCGGCTGCGAATCGCGCGATCAAATCGTAAGTTACCGACGGGCCGCGGGACGGCCCCCGGACGGTGTGTGAGCTATGAAGTCGATGTCGCTGGCGGAGGTTCGGCGGGCGGTGGCGGGCAAACCGCTGACGACGATGCCCGATGGGGTGGCGGTCACCGAGGTGTCGACCGACTCGCGCATGTGCCGGCCGGGGTCGCTGTTCGTCGCGATCCGGGGCGAGAAGTTCGACGCGCACAAGTTCCTCCGCGACGTCGCGGGCGCCGGGGCGGTGGCGGCGCTGGTCGAAGACGTCCCGGCCGACCTGAACCAGCCCAACCTCCACCTGATCCAGGTCCCGGACACGCGCAAGGCGCTGGGGAAGCTGGCCGGTTACGCGCGGCAGCAGTTGTCGGGGAAGGTGGTCGCGGTCGCGGGGTCGAATGGGAAGACCGGTACTAAGCACCTGATTCACGCGGCGTTGTCGCACAAGCTGAGCGGGTCGTACTCGCCCAAGAGCTTCAACAACGATATCGGCGTGCCGCTGACGATCCTGCCGGCCGACCCGCTGCAGGATTACCTCGTGCTCGAGATGGGGACGAACAACCCGGGCGAGATCCGCACGCTGGCGACGATGGCCCGGCCGGACGTGGCGGTGATCACGAACTGCTCGGCCGAGCATTTGCAGGGGCTTGGCGACCTGATCGGCGTGCGGCGCGAGAACGCGTGCATGGTCGAGGGGCTGGACCCGGCGCAGGGCGTGCTCGTGGTGAACGGGGACGACCCGGAGTTGCTCAACGCGGTGGCGCACTGGAAGGGCCGGCGGGTCACGTTCGGCATGGACGCGGCGCGCAAGAAGGAGCTGGACCTGTTCGCGTCCGACGTCGAGATGACCGAGGCGGGGGTGCGGTTCACGGTGAACGGGAAGTGGAGCTACTTCATCCCCCTGCTCGGGGCGCACACGGCGTGCAACGCGCTGGCGGCGATCGCGGTCGCCCGGCGGCTGGGGCTCACGGAAGAGGAGATCGCCAAGGGTTTGGCGCACGCGGACGGGCCGGACATGCGGCTGCAACTCCAGCCGGCGAACGGGGTGACGATTTTGAACGACGCGTACAACGCGAACCCGGCGAGCATGCGGGCGGCGCTGGACACGGCGGCGCGGCTGCCGACGCGCGGACGGCGGATCGCGGTGCTCGGCGACATGCTCGAGCTCGGGCGGTCGAGCGAGCGGTTCCACCGGGAGATCGGCCAGGCGGCGGCGGAGATGGGCTTCTACGCGATCGCGTGCGTCGGGCCGTACTCCAAGCTGATCGCCGAGAGCGCGATCGCGGCGGGGCTGGACGAGAGCCACGTGTCGCACTTCGCCGACTCGGCGACGGCCGCGGGCGCGATCCCGCGGTGGCTGGACGAGGGGGATTTGGTGCTGCTCAAGGGGTCGCGGTCGATGCGGCTGGAGAAGGTGGCGTCGGCGATCTTCGAGGCGCGCGGGGTGGCGGTGTTGCGGTCGGCGAGTTGAACCACGAAGTACACGAAGGGCACGAAGAAGTTGGACGAGAGGGGTGTTGGCAGTGATTTCGGGTCGTCCGTAAGATCGCCCGCGGTCGAGAGACGTGCGGCGAGGACGGTGGGCGGTGCCCACCCTACGGGACGGATCCTGAGCGATGCTGGTACTGCTTTACGAGTGGCTTAAGGGGTGGCTCAACGCCCACGGGATGGGGTGGACGCGCGTCGTCGCCGACCCGACGTTCCGGTCGATGCTCTGTTTGCCGGTCGCGTTCCTGATCATGCTGGTCGTGGCGCCGCGGTTCATCCGGTGGCTGGTGCGGCAGAAGATCGGGGACAACCCGAACTTCGATCAGCCGGACATCAACGATTTGATGGCGATGAAGAAGAACACGCCCACGATGGGGGGCGTGCTGATCATCGCGGCGATCGTGGGGACGGTGCTGCTGCTGGGGGACCTGCGCAGCTTTTACGTGCGGATGGCGCTGCTGGTGACGGTGTACCTGGGTGCGCTGGGGGCGATCGACGACTGGCTCAAGCTGACCAAGCACCGGCGGGGGGCGACCGACCGTCAGGGGCTGCGGTCGATCGAGAAGCTCCTCTTTCAGATCGGACTGGGCGTGTTGATCGGGTACTTCACGTACCGGCACGGCGAGCCGTTCGTGCAGAACGTGACGCTGTACGTGCCGTTCTTCAAGAACGCGTCGATCGTGCTCGGGGCGGTCGCGTTCGTGACGATCGCGACGCTCGTCCTCACGGGGACGAGCAACGCGGTGAATTTGACGGACGGGCTGGACGGGCTGGCGGCCGGGTGCATGGCGATCGTCAGCTTCACGTTCTTCATTCTGGCGACGATCATCGGGACGACGGTTGAGTTGAAGGATCGCCCGCTGGCAGAGGGGCTTTTTCTGCCGCACATCGAGGGGTCGGTCGAGATGGCGGTGGTCGCGGCGGCGCTGTGCGGGGCGTGCATCGGCTTCCTGTGGTTCAACTGCTTCCCGGCCAAGGTATTCATGGGGGACACGGGGTCGCTGGCGATCGGCGGGCTGCTCGGCTACATCGCGATCGTGGTGCGGCAGGAGGTGCTGCTGTTCCTGGTGGGCGGGGTGTTCGTGGCCGAGGCGGTTTCGGTCATGATGCAGGTCAGCTACTTCAAGCTGACGCGCAAGATGACGGGGACGGGCCGGCGGATCTTTCTGATGTCGCCGCTGCACCATCATTTTCAGAAGAAGGGGTGGCCGGAGCCGCGCGTGGTGGTGCGGTTCTGGATGATCACGGCGATGCTGGCGGCGATGGCGCTGGCGACGGTGAAGTTGCGGTAGCGGCATTCACACGCCGACTGCTGTGGAGCCGGATCGCAACGAAGTCGCGGCGGCATATCGCTTCACTGCGATTCCGGGTGCTCGCATCACATCGCGGGCCGGTCAAACTCTCCATCTTGACGCGCCGCCGAGTCAAACTGTGTCTCGGGCATCGGTCGGCGCGAACGTTTCCGGAGGATTCCTGTACAATCCTCCGGGGGCCACGTCTGAAGAACTTCGGAAGGCGCGACGGGAGAGGTAGGATGAACCGGATCATGCGATGGATGAGCGGGGGTGCGATCGCGGCGGTTTGCGCGATGAGTACGCCCGCGCTGGCGGCGCCGGTCACCGTGCTCGTCGACTTCGGCGCGACGGCCTCGCCGACCGACCCGGCGGACGACGTCACGCGGACGTGGAACAACCTGACCGCCGCGGTCGGCACGACGAACAGCGGTGTCGTCTCCAACCTCAAGGCCACCAACGGGACGACGACGGCGGCGGGGATATCGATGGTCGCGCGGTTCAACGGGTCGAACACCAACGGCACTACCGCTTCGACACTCTACCCGTCCGACGCGACCAGCGACTCGCTGTACGGGAACGTCGAGACGTTCGGCGGTCTGCCGAACATCACGCCGGTCTTCAAGATCACTGGCCTGGATCCCGGTCTGGCGTACGACCTCACGTTCTACGCGTCGCGGACGGGCACGGCAGATAACCGGAACGGGCGGTACACGATCGCGGGCGACGCGACGTCGTTCGTCGAACTCAACGCCGCCGAGAACGTCAATAACACGATCACCGCCTCCGCGATCGGAGCCGATGCCAACGGCGAGATCCAGATCACGATCACGGCCGGCACGGGGAACAACAACGCGAACCACTTCGCGTACCTCGGCGTGCTGACGATTTTTGGCGAGATCGCCCCGGTTCCCGAGCCGGCGACCGGCGCATTACTCGTGGGTGGGGCGGCGCTCGGGCTGAGGCGGCGCACGCGGCGCGCGTAGGCGGTCACCTTCGCGAATCGTGGGCAATGCCGGGGCAATGCCGACCCGACCGGGTACGTTGACCCGTCACACCGCTCCGACCGGCTGGGCCATCTGACAGGACGTCGTCGCACCCGACCCCTCCAGTTTCGGCGCGTCCAGGTCCGTCACCTCCACGTCGATCCAGAGCGTCTCGTTCGCCGGGGAGTAGAGCGTGCCCGAGGTGGGGGCCGTGTCGCGGTAGTGCCGGCCGTAGGCGACGCGGACGTGGTCGAGGTGGGGCAGCGTGCCGTTTGTGGGGTCGAAGCCCTTCCAGCCGACGTTGGGGATGTACAGTTGCACCCAGGCGTGGGTCGCGTCGCAGCCGAGGCGGTTCTCGCCGTTGTTGCCGGTGTGGATGTACCCGCAGACGTAGCGGGCGGGGATGCCGAGCAGGCGGGCCATGCAGATGAACAGGTTGGCGAAGTCCTGGCAGACGCCGCGCTTGTTGACCATCACTTCGTACGGCGTGGTGCCGAGCGTGGTGGAACCGGGGGCGTAGGTGTAGTCGCGCTTGAACGCGAGGTTGATTGCGAACAGGGCCTCCATCAGGTCCTGGTCGTTGCGGTTGACGAACCCCATCGCGTACTCGGTGATCTCCTGGAGCTGCGTGTCCGGGAGCTCGACGGGGGTGAGGTACGGCTGGAGCATCAGGCGTTCCCACGGCATCCACACGAGCGGGTACGACGGGCGGATCGGGATCTTGGCGAACGCGAACGGGTCGAAGTCGGAGAGCTCGACCGTCGACGTCGCGGCGATCGTCAGCTCGGTGTACGGGGTGACGATCTCGAACCGCTCGGTGCGGGCACCGAACACGTCTTCGAAATCGATCACATCGACCGGCGTGCTGACCTCGAGTTTGTAATCGAGCAGGCGCTGACGGGCGTCGGAGATGGGGCAGAGGTGCAGGCGGTGCGCGCTCCGCTTGACGGGCTGGTCGTAGGTGTAACGGGTGGTGTGGCGGATCTGGAGGCGTCGGGGATTGCCGGTGCGATCACTGATCATGGTTCGCACGGAAGAGCAAGCGGTGTTCCCGGCGCACCGCCGCGAGCGAGGTGGTCACGATTAACGATTAATGCTTAAGAATTGCAGAGTCCCCTTACGCATCAATCGTCACTCGTTACGTTTCCCCGTCAGCTTGTCGGCACGCGCGCCGCGACGAGCGACATCGCGTCGGCGGGCGTGCCCGTCGACGTCAGCGGCTCGACGTCGACCGAGACCTTCAGCGTGTGCTGGTGTCCGCCGGTGATGACCCCGGCTACGGGGGCGAGGTCCTGGTAATCGCGGGCCCAGCCGACGGTGATGTGTTCGTCAGACGCGATCACGTCGTTGGTCGGATCGAAGTCGATCCATCCGTGGTCCGGCAGGTAGACGCCGACCCAGGCGTGGGAGACGTCGGACCCGACCATGCGGGGCTTGCCGGGGGGCGGGCGGGTCATCAGGTAGCCGCTGACGTACCGGGCGGGCAGGCCGAGCGAGCGAAGGCAGGAGACCTGCAAATGCGCGAAGTCCTGGCAGACGCCCCGGCGGCGCTTGAGCACCTCGAGCACCGGCGTGCCGACCGTCGTGGCGCTGGGGTCGAAGGCGAATTCGGCGTGGATCCGGCGGGTGAGGTCCATCACCGCCTCGATCAGCGGGCGGCCGGGCGCGAAGCTCGGGCGGGCGTACTCGGCCGGCTCGTGGCGGCGCGGGACGTAGTGCGAGGCGAACAGGAATTGTCGGGCGTCGAGCGCGACCGGGTCGGTGCGGCCGTCGAGGATGCCGGGGACCTCGTCCCACGGCGTGGCGGCGGGGCCGCGGGCGGGCGGCACGGCCGGGGCGACGTCGACCTCGCTCGTGGCGACGATCGCCAGCGACTCGTGCGGCTCCTGCTGGCTGAACCACGCGGCCCGGTTGCCGAAGAAATCGGTAAACAGGCGGGTCGTCGCCGGCTCGGGCAGGATGCCAAGGCGCGCGTAGTGGACGAACTGGCGGTCGGTGTCGCGCGGCCGCAGGTGCACGAGCGAGTGGCCGGCGGGCACGCGCTCGCCGTAGCGGTACTCGGTGCGGTGGATGACGCGGTAGCGGGGCATGGGGGAAGGAGGAAGGCGGAAGGATGAAGGATGAAACTGGCGTTCAACATCGAGCCGTCATCCTGAGGTATTCCGAAGGATCTGGCCTCGATCGTGCAGGCCCGCTGGCCGTTGGCGATCGGCGCGGCGGCGCAATGCAACGGGCGTACCGGTCCAGGCAAGGTCCTTCGCTGCGCTCAGGATGACGGCGAGCACTCGCGTCACAACCCACCCCCCTGCCCGCTCGGGAAGAGCCGCCGCGACGTCGCGTGGCTGAAGTAGATGTGGCTCAGGTGGTCGCTGATCTTGCCGAGGTGGTCGGCGGTGTCGGTCAGCAGTTCGTCGAGACCGGGGCGGCGCGGGCCCATCGGCTTACAGGCTTCGACCAGGTCGGCCAGGCGGAGGCGGGTGCGGAGCTCGAGGGCGAGTTGGCGGTCGATCGCCTGCCGCGGGTGCGGGGGGTCGTGCGGCAGCGCGACCAGGTGCTCCTCGATCGCGGCGACCTGGAACGCGACGGCGCGGGGGTTGCCATCGTCCGACAAAAGCAGGTCGACGACCGGGGCGGCTTCCAGTTGCGTGAGGTAACGCCGGCGATAGGTCAGGGCGGAGTCGCCCACGTCCAGGGCGGCGTCGAGGATCGCGACCTCGTCCGGGCTGTGGTCCACGAGCAGGTTGAGGAGCAGGTCGGTCAGGTCCTGCGCCCGCTCGAGGCGCTGGCCGAGGTCGAGGAAGCGCCACGCCTGCCCGCGGGTCATGGCCTCGGCGACGACGCCGCCGAACGCGAGGAAGGACGCGACCATGGAGTTGAGGAGCTCGAGGGCGGAGGCGAGGCGGTCGTCGTCGGCGTTCGCGGGGCGTTTGGGCGCGGCGAAGTCGGCCAGGTCGCGGCCGGCGGCCTGGAGGATGCGCCAGGCGTCGGCGGGGATGCGGTCGCGGAGGGCGCGGGCGAGGCCGTGGACCGAAGTGAGCGTGCGGCGGAGGCCGGCGGCGTCGGCCGGACCGAACAGGGCCGCGACCAGGTCGTTGTCGAGGCGGTCGGACGCGACCGCCGGCAGCGCGCGGGCGGCGACGGCGTGGGCGGCGGCGGACGCGACCGCGCCGACGCTCCCCGGCTGGTCGGGCGACGCGTCGCCGAACAGCGTGCGGATCAGCAGTTCGAGCGCCCGGCTGCTGCCGACGGCGCTCTGGTCCATCAGCCGGTTGAACAGCGCCCGGGCCGTGCGCACGAGGTTCTCGGCGCGGCTGACGTACCGCCCCAGCCAGAACAGATCGTCGGCGACGCGCGACGGCAAATCGGCCCCGCCGCGCGACAGCTCGACCCCCTGCGACGCCGACGCGAGCAGCGTGACCTCGGTGACGGGCCCGTCGCCGAGCACCCAGAGGTCCTTGGCGCCGCCCCCCTTCTGGAGGGAGACGACGAGTGAGTCCGCCGAGCCGGACACGCGCGTCAGGCCGCCGGGCATGACGGCGTACCCGCCGTCCGACGTGTCGGCGGCGAGGTATGCGCGGACGACGAACCGGCGCGACTGGAGCGCGTCGTTCAGCAACACCGGCGCGGTCGACGACTCGGCCAGTTCCTGGGCGACGTAGTTCGCCGGGTGCGCCTTGATCCGCGCCGCCAGATCCGAGAGTTGGTCGCGCGACTGGGCGTGGCCGAACGTCGGGTCGACGGCCCCGCGCACCGGGAACGCCGGCTTGACGACGAGTGAACCGAGGTTGTCCAGCACGTAATCGAGCGCGTCCCGCTCGCCGCACCACCACGTGCGGACGGACGGCAGGCGCATGTCCTCGCCGAGGAAGTGGCGGCAGAGACCGGGCAAAAACGGCAGGAAGCCCGGGGCCTGAATGACGCCCGAGCCGAGCGCGTTGGCGACGGCGACGGTGCCCTCGCGGACGGCCTGCACGAGCCCGGGGACGCCGAGGAACGAGGTGGGGTAGAGCTCGAGCGGGTCGCAGAAGTCGTCGTCGACCCGGCGGACGATCACGTCCACCCGCTGGAGCCCGCCGAGCGTCTTGAGGTAGACCCGGCAGTCGCGGACGGTCAGGTCGTTGCCCTGGACGAGCGTGTAGCCGAGGTACCGCGCGAGGTACGCGTGCTCGAAGTAGGTCTCGTTGTACGGCCCGGGCGTGAGCAGGACGACGCGCGGGTTTTCGCGGTTGGACGGGGCGAGGCCGGCGAGCGTCTGGCGGAGGGCGATGAAGAAGGGCGCGAGCCGCTGGACGTTGCAGGCGCGGAAGATCGTCGGCAGCACGCGCGAGAGGACGATGCGGTTTTCGAGCGTATAGCCGGCGCCGGACGGGGCCTGGGTGCGATCCGCGAGCACCTGCAACTGGCCGTTCCCGGTGCGCACGAGGTCCGCGGCGTAGAGGTGCAGGAACTTCTGTTGTGGCAGCGCGACGCCGTGCAGCGGGCGGAGGAAGTTCGGATTCGCGTAGACGAGTTCGGGCGGGAGCAGGCCGAGCGCGAGCGATTCCTGTCTGCCGTACAGGTCGGCCAGGAGCCGGTCGAGCAGGCGGGCGCGCTGGGCGAGCGCGTCGCCGATCCCGCGGAACTCCGGGGCGGGGACGAGCAGCGGGACCAGGTCGAGCGACCACGGGCGGTCCATGCCGCTGGCGTCGCCATACACGTTGTGCGTGATCCCGTTCTCGCGGATCATCCGCCTGGCCTGCTCCCACCGGCGGGTGAGCTCGTCGGGGCCGAGGTCGTCGATCATCGAGACGAGCATGCGCCAGTGGGCGCGGAGGGCGCCATCCGGCTCGAGCATCTCGTCGGAGCGGGGGGCCCCGGGGACGTAGGCGCGGGCGAACCCGCGCGCCCCCGGTTTCTCGGGCGACCGCGGTTCGAGCGCGGCGGTGGACGCCGGGTCGGCGAGATTGGGGGCGGTCGGGGACAACGGGGTGCGGACTCGATCCATCGCGGGCGAAGACGGTTATCCCGATCATACCCGGTCGCAAAACAAATGTCTTGCGGCGGCCGCCGGACGAACACCGTCAATGCGACGCGGCGGGCGTTCGCGCCAGCGCCGCGCGGGTAATGCGACGGACGTCCGCGTCGGCGTCTCGCTCGGCGGCCGCGGTGAGCGCCTCGCGGGCGCCCGCGGCATGCAACATTTCCGATAGGATCTGCGCGGCGACGCGCCGGGCGGCTGCGGGGCGCTCCGGTGAGCCCAACACGCGCGCGACGGACGGTGCGGCCTTCGGGCCCATCGCCCGCAGTGAGGTGCGTGCGGCGTCGATGACGTCGGCGTCCTTGTCCGCCAGCAGGTCGGACAGCGCGTCCCCGACCGGGCCGGACGGGTCGGCCTCGATGCGGTCGAGGGCGCGGGCGGCGGCGTAGCGGACACCGGGCGACTTGTCGCGCAGCGGCGCCAGGAGCAAGTCGACCGCACGGGGTCGGGCGGGCGGGCCGATCAGGCCGATGGCGGACGCCGCGGATTGGCGGTGGCTGTCGTCCGCCGACTTGAGCCGCGCCGCGCCCTCGGCGAGCCAGCGGTCGCCGGCCGGGTCGATCCGGCGGACGGCGCAGACGGCCTCCCAGCCGGCGAGGTCGGCGATGCCTTCGTAACCGCCTCCGCCGAAACGGTCCATCAGCGCCGGGATCGCGCCCGCGGCCGCGGGGCCGAGCCGGCCGAGCGCGACGGCGCAGGCGCGGGCGAGGAACGGGTCCGGTTTCGACTGCAGGACCTTCACGAGCGCGGGGACGGAGCGCGCGGCGTCGGCGGGGCGCGCGGCAAGCGTCTCGGCGGCGCGCAGACGGTCGCGGACGGGCTCGGACAGCTCGAGCCGCTCAATGACCTGAGCGGTGGTTGCCTCAGTCGCGCCCCACGACTCGATCGGTTCGGGATGCGCCGTCGCGTCGTTCGACGCCTCGCGGCGGTGCGGGGCGCGGAGAGAGACGCTGTACATCGCTGTCGCGGGTTCCTTCGGCTTGATGCGGGCCACGAGAGGGACCGTCTCGCCGTCCAGGAGCGCGCGGCAGGCGCGGGCGAGGGTCACCACGTCGGTGCCGGCGTGGGCGCAGCGGAAGTCGTACTGGGACGACGTATAGGCGAGGCGCCACCACGCGCCGGCGCGATCGTAGGTGGTGACGTACCACTCGCCGGTGCCGCCGACGAACGCCAGGCCGCGGCCGTAGGGGTCGGGGCCGAGCAGGAGGACGCGCGTGCCGGCGCGGAGGGTGGCGAGGTCGGGGTGGAGCTTGCCGGAGGGGGCGAGCGCGTGCTTCTGCGGCGTCGCGGGGTCGCCCGAGACGGCGTCGACGAGCGTGTAGCGCACCGCCCCGGTGGCGGGGTCGATGCGCTCGACCTCGAACACGCCGGCCGAGCGGAACTCGATCAGGAGGCGCGGCAGCGTCAGTTTGCCCGCGGGCATGTCGATGTAGGCGCGGGCCGGCGCGGCGGCGAGGAGGCAGAGGATCGCGAGGCGGGCGAAGGGGGGCACGGGGGTGCTACCGGGGTGGCACGGGACGCGTTGCGGGGCCGTGCGACAGATATTGAACGCCAAGGCGCCAAGGACGCCAAGATCAGAAGAGTGAGAGCAGAACGTCTCCTCTCGTTCCGCCTCCGGACTTGGCGCTCTTGGCGTCTTGGCGTTCAATCTCATTCGAGCGGCTCGGGCGGAGCCTCGCCCTCACGATCCGCCGCTCACTTCGCCGCCACGAACTCCACCGCGTCCGCGATCACGTACCCGTCGGCCTTGTCGTTCGACAGCACGACCGTTCCGGTGGCCTCGAACGCAAACGTGCCGAGCGCTTGATACGTGCCGCCGGCGGGCTTCTGCGACTGATCTACTTTCACGCTCGCCTCGCCGCCGGCGTGCTTGACCGTCACGGGGACGGCCGTCGCGCGGCCGTGGTCGGCGGAGAAGTAGAGGCGGACCTCGTACTTGCCCGGCGCGGGGAGCTTGGCCGTATACGTCGCTGTCGCGAGCCCCCCCGCCTTCGCGTGCCGGTAGCCTTTGCCGACGAACTGCGGGCTGCGGGTCGACGGCGTCCACTCACCGGTGAACTCGGCGGCGTCGTCGTCCACCGCGATGCCGTCCAGCTTGATCGGCGTCGCCGGAGCCGAAGCCCCCTTCCCCTTATCCCGCTCGGCCGCGTAGGCCGGTTCCCACGACAGGCGGTGGTTGTCGGCCTTCATGCGCCGCGCGAGCTGGTCGTAGGGCACATCTTGCACC
>DATHXE010000385.1:0-16140 GCA_035459845.1 Tepidisphaeraceae bacterium
GCGGAGTTGGAAGAGGCCGAACGGCGAGTTGGCCGCGTCGATCTCGTCCAGCGATTTGGCGACCTTGAGCGCCGCCCACACGCCCACGCCGGCCGTGACGAGCTTCAGGATCGCCCAGGTCACGTACGCCCGGCGGGTCCAGCGCGACTGCTTGAACAGCAGGATGCCCGCCAGCCCGAGCAGGCCCGCGAGCACGCCGCTCGCGATCGCCTCGCCCATCGCCGTCCGCAGCGCGGGGATGTCGGCAACGATGACCGGCCCCGGCCCCCACCCGGGCGGGCCGCCCATCGTGGGCTGAGTGGTCGACGACTGGGCCGTCGCCACCTGCATCGGCGTCGAGGTCGCCCAGTCGATCGCACCAGTCGACCCCACCGCCAGACGCCCGCTCGTCAGCACGACCACGGCCGACCCGTCCGCGTTGACGAGCGTCGACTTCACCTGCGCCGTGTACCCGCTGACCGTCGACGACGGGGCGAACCACCGCGCCGCATTGGGCGATTGGAACTCCGCCTGTATCGCCTGTACTTGCGCGTTGTTCATCCGACCCCGCGCGAACAACTGCGCCTGGGCGACCACGGCGTCGGACTCGCTGATGTCCAGCCCCGCGAACCCGCCGGGCGTGTACATCACCGGGGGCGGCGGGGCCCCCGGGTTCACCGGCGGGGCGGCGCCCGCCAGCTTGTCCCCGCTCACCGTCTCGTCCGGCCTGACCGACACGCGGATCGGGTCCGCGCCCAGCACCGGCTTGTACGTGACCAGGTCGTCCGTGACGCGCAGCACTCCGGTCAGTTTGCACACGGACCCTTGCCTGAACTGGAAGTAGTGCGGCCCCGTCCCGCCCTGCGCGGAGTGCTCGACGCCCGCCCGCTCGATGTTGGCCGACACCTGCTCGACCGAGAGCGCCGGGCCGGGGTCGAAGATCTCGTACCCGTGCCTGGCGAGCAGCCCCTCGACCTGCCGGAGCCGCAGGGCCGACATGCGCGCGGTCGTCCGGTTCTGCAGCGCGTTGAGGATGACGTTGCGGTCGGACTCGCTCAAACCCACCGCCTGAACGTCGGGCGGTACTGCTAACGGTGCAGTCGGCGTCCGCGACACCGCCCCGCCCGCCTTCTGCACCAGCGCGCCGCGCTTGGCGTGGTTGTAGATCCCGACCGCCGAGCACCCGGTGAACAGGCTCGCCATGAGCCCCAGCGACGCGATCACCACGCTCGCGACGCCCAGCGCCCCCACGATCCGCGGGCGCGACTCGAACGCCAGCGGAGACATCCCCGGCGGGTAGACCGGACCGTACCCCGCCCCCGGATATGGTGACGGAGGATACGCGGGCTGCGGCGGGTACGCCGGGGGGTAGTACGGGTGCGCCTGTGGCGGCTGCGGAACGGCCCCGGCCGCTGGAAGTGCGGGCGGGCCGGCGGGCGCCCCGAACGCCGGCGGCGCCGGTGAGGGTGCGGGCTGCTGGTACACCCGCGCGAACGGCACCTCGCCCGCGACCACCCCCGGCTCGGTCAGCGGCGTCACCGTCTCGGCCGGCGCGGGCGACGCGTAATCGATCGCCGGCTCGGCCGGTCCGGCCGGCAGCGGCGGCGGGGTGTGTCCCTCCTGTCGCGGGTCATCGGGCATGGCCGGCAGTATAACGAAGGGAAGGGGCAGGAGATGCGCGATTCTGACGACTTGGTTGCCCGCCCGGCCAGGCATGGCGACGTGTCGCGTTGCCGGTAATCGGGTGGGGGGTATACTCGCCGCCGGACCGGGATCAACGCTCGCGCGTTGGCCGCTTCGCAGGACGTGAAGCGGCACGCGCGAGACTGGGAATCGCCATACCGAGACGCATGGACGCGAAACTGACCATTGGCGAGCCCCGCGTGCTCATCTCGCGCGACGCGCTGCTCCACAACGCCGCGATCATCCGGCGGACCGTCGGGCGGGGCGTCAAAGTCTGCGCCATCCTTAAGGCCGACGGCTACGGGCACGGTGCCGAGATCGTCGCAGACGCGCTCGCCAACTTTTCCACCCACGGTTACGAGGCGCCGCTCGCGGACGCGCTGGCGGTCGCCTCGATCGACGAGGCCGAGCGCCTGCCCCAGACGATCCTGCCCGTCCTGATCCTCCGTCCGGTGGAAAACTGCTTCGTCGGCCGGCAGCGGGCCCGGATCGAGCACGCGATCCGTAAGGGGTGGGTGCTGACGATCTGCTCGGCGAGCGCGGCCGACGACGTCGCCCGCATCGCCACCGCCGCCGGTTGCCGGGCGAGCGTGCAGGTCATGGTCGACACGGGCATGACGCGCTCCGGCGTCGCCCCGGCGGGGCTGGCACACGTGCTCGAATCAATCCGCGCGCACGCGGCGCTCCGGCTCACGAGCGTCATGACGCATTTCGCGTCGGCCGAGGATTTGGGCTGCGAATCGACCGGCGAGCAGTCGGCCTTGCTTAAAAAAACGCTCGCGGGCGTCGAGCCCCTGCTGACGGTCGGCGGGACGCGCGTGCCGGTCCACGTGGCAAACTCGGCGGCGATGTTCCTGCGCCCCGAGACGCGCTTCGACATGGTCCGCCCCGGCCTGGCCCTGTATGGGCTCGACCCGACGCTGGCGCCGGTCAGCGAGCGCCTGCTGCGCCCGGCGATGCGCTGGACGGCCCCGGTCGTGCAGATACAGACCGCCGCCCGGGGGACGGCCGTCGGCTACGGCCAGACCTGGCGGGCGGCGAAGGAAACGCGGGTGGGCTTGGTGCCCGTCGGTTACGCCGACGGCTACCCCCGCGCCCTCTCGAACAAGGGCGTCATGATGGTGCACGGCCAACCCTGCCCGGTGATCGGGCGGGTCAGCATGGACCTGACGACGATCGACCTGTCCGCCGCCCCGCACGCGGTCGTGGGCGACGAGGTCACGGTGCTGGACGCCGACCCGCTGTCGCCAGCCAGCGCCTACGCGATCGCCGCCGCCACCGGGACGATCCCGTACGAAATCCTCTGCGGCATCGGCCCGCGCATCCACCGGGTGGCGATCGAAGGGTCATCACCACGGCGGCACGGCGGCACGGAGGTTGGAGGAGAGGAGTTGGATGTGGAGGAATCGGCGGATTGAAGTTGTTCGTCCGACACGCACGCACCGTCATCCTGAGGTACTCCGAAGGATCCAGCCTCGAACTTCGAAGCCCTCTCGCCAAGTCGAACGGGCCTGGACGCTCCAGCTAGATCCTTCGGAGTACCTCAGGATGACGGACCCGAACCTGCTCTGTGATTGACGATGTCCACGCTTGCCGACAGCTTCCTGACCGCCTTTAAGAATCGCGAGGACGCGACCCAGTGGGTCGTGCTCGTGGTCGGGGTGGTCGCCGCGCTGTACATCATCATGCGGCCCAAGATGCGCAAGCGGCGCGACCCGCTCGAGCACGTGCACAAGCCGATGGGCGTGTCGCAGCAGCGGCAGATCGAGCGCGACATGAACTCGCTGATGGTGCAGATGCTCGACACGGCGAGGCAGATGGCCGCCCAGCTCGACACGCGCGCCGGCAAGCTCGAGGTGCTGCTCCGCGAGGCCGACGAGACAATCGCCCGCCTCGGCGCGAGCACGACGCCCGCCCGCCCCCTGCTTGCCGAATCGCCAGCGCCCGCCCAACTCCCGCCGGCCGAGTCGAGCCCCCCTGCCGACCTGGGCCCCGACCCGGCCGAGCAGATGCCCGACCCGCGCCACGCCGAGGTCTACGCGCTGCTCGACCAGGGCCTATCCGCCGGCGAAGTCGCCCGCAAGCTCAACCGGCCCAACGGCGAGGTCGAGCTTATCTCCGCACTCCGCCCGCACTGATTCGGACGCGCGTCGCGCCTTCCGAATCCCCTCATCTGCGTTTCATCCTTCCCCTGCCCCTGCCGCGAAAACCGTCAGACGGAGCCGCCGTTGCCCGTTTCGTGACACAGGTTTACGCCGAATTCGCGTGCCCAATCGTTACCGCCGCGTTCGGTACGAACGGGCATCAACTTTGCTTCGGACGCAACGGGGCCGGCCGCGCGACGGATAAAGAGGGGTGTCGGAACATCCGACAGTACTAAGGAAGGGATTGGTTATGGGCCTCCTTCAGTCGTACTTCTCCGCCTACTTCTCCGCGGGCGTTCGCGACCGCCGGGTCTTCAAGCTGATCGCCACCCTCTGGGTGCTCAGCCTGGCCGACCTGGTCTTCACGCTCTGGGCGCACTTCTTCACGCCGTTTCAAGAGCTCAACCCCCTCGCCCGCTACTTCCTGCTCCAAAACTTGATCCCGAGCCTGGTGCTGTTCAAGCTGGTCGTCACCACGATCGGCGCATCGATCTTCTGGCGCCTCCGCCAGCACCCCCGCGCCGAGGCGGCACTCTGGGCGATCGTCGGCGTGTACATCGCGCTGGCATTCCGCTGGTCGTCCTACACGACCGCCGCCATGGCCCTGGGCGGGGGCGGCGGGGCGTTTCACGGGTAACGGGAAGAGAAAACGAAAAGACGAAAAGACGTAAAGCGGTTTCTCGCCGGCTTTACGTCTTCTCGTCTTTTCGTTTTGCCATTCGCCCGACCCCGCCCGTTCGTTCGTTGACACAACTCCCCCCCGCCCGGACAACTCCCCCGTGGACATTTTCTGGAAGATCGTGCTGACGTTCGGGCTGGTCGCCCTGAACGGGTATTTCGTCGCCGCCGAGTTCGCCGCCGTGGGGGCCCGCCTGTCGCGCCTCGAGGCCGAGGCGTCCAAGTCGGTGCTCGCCAAGCTCGCCCTGATGGTCAAGCGCAAGCTCGACCTCTACCTTTCCACGTGCCAGGTCGGCATCACGATCGCCTCGCTCGGCCTGGGTGCTGTGACCGAGCCGGCCGTCGCCCAGATCATCGCGCCGGTCCTCGAGTGGTTCCACCTCTCGCCCCAGCAGATTCACGCGATCGCGTTCGCCGTCGCCCTGGCGATCGCGACCGCGCTCCACGTCGTCGTCGGCGAGGTCGCGCCGAAGAACTGGGCGATCCTTTATCCCGATAAAATCCTCCCGTACCTCGCGCTCCCGCTCGTCGTCTTTACGTACGTCCTTTACCCCGTCATCTGGCTCCTGAACTCGGCCAGCAACCTGCTGCTCAAATTGACCGGCGTGCACGTGCCGCACGGGGACGTCCACAGCGGGATGCCCCACACCGCCGACGAGCTCCGCGCCCTCGTCGCCCAGTCCGCCAAGTCCGGGGCGCTCGAGAACGAGCACATTTTGACCGGCGCGTTCGAGCTGAGCGAGCTCAAGACCCGCCAGATCATGACCCCCCGCACCGAGGTCGACTTCCTCAAGCTCGAGCAGCCCCTCAACGACATCCTCCGCGTGGTCCAGAAGTCCACCTTCACGCGCTTCCCGCTGGTCGACGGGGACATCGACCACGTCGTCGGCCTGGTCCACATGAAGGACCTGTTCACCCACCTCAAGCTGATCCCCGGGCGGCTCAAGTTCACGGACGAGAAATCGCCCACGGGGGAGACGATCGCGATCGCCGCCGGCCTGCCCGGGAGCGCGGTGCACGTGATCGGGTCGGGCGACATCGACCTGAAAGTGATCAAGCGAGAGATCCTGTTCGTCCCCGAGCTGCTCCCGGTGCCCAAGCTGCTCCGGCAGTTCCAGAACGCGCGCACGCACATGGCCGTCGTCGTCGACGAGTACGGCGCGACGCAGGGGATCGTGACGCTCGAGGACGTGATCGAGGAGATCGTCGGGGAAATCGAGGACGAGTTCGACGTCGACGCCAAGGCCCCGCAGTTCGTCGCCGAGGGCGAGCTGTTCCGCGTCAGTGGCCGGCTTCCCCTGCACCAGCTCCGCGAGCGCCTGAACCTGCAGAAGGACGAGGCCCTGGGCGACAGCGACGTCGACACGGTCGGCGGGTACGTCATCGAACGCCTGGGCCGCTGGCCTCGCGCCGGCGACAGCATCCCGCTGGGCGAGCGGTACGTCGCCAAGGTCGTGGGCGTGGCGAACAAGCGCGTCACTCAGGTGCTGATCACGCCGGTCACGCAGGAGGCGGCGAAGGCCGACGGGCCGGGGAAGGCGTGATCGCATTTCGGATTGCGGATCTCGAATTGCTGATTGAAACCGCTTCCCCGGCGACATTCCTATCCGCATTCCGCAATTCGCAATTCGAGATCGCCGGTCACCCCCGCGCCATCACGTAATCGATCTCCCCCACGTCCGGCACGAGCCCGGCCGCCGCCCCCTCCTTGAGCAGCCGATCGATGGCCGCCCGGCCACGGTCGCCGTAGTCCAGCGTCCAGTGGTTGACGTACATCCCGACGAACCGGTCGGCCAACTCGGCGTTCAGGTCGCGGCCGAAGGCGAGGGAGTAATCGACCGCCTCTTTTCGGTGGTCGAGCGAGAACTGGATCGACCGGCGGATGAGGTCCGTCACTTCTTGCATCGTCTCCCGGCCCAGGTCCCGCCTGATGACGTTCCCGCCCAGTGGCAGCGGCAGGCCCGTCCGCTCCTGCCACCAGACGCCCGTGTCGAGCACGAGGTGAAGGCCCATCGATTTGTAGGTGAGTTGGCCCTCGTGAATGATCAAACCCGCGTCGGCCTTGCCGTCGAGAACGTACTTCGGGATCTGATCGAACTCGACGACGACGTAGTCGAAGGATGAAGCGGAGCTGGTCTGCTCATCCTTCATCCTTCCTCCTTCATCCTTTGCCCTCCCCTTCCCGATCGCCAGTTGCAGCGCCAGGAACGCCGTCGTCATCGTGCCGGGGATGGCGATCGTCTTGCCGCGGAGGTCGTCGATCGCCATCGGCTGACGGGCGACGACCATCGGCCCGTATTGGTCGCCCATGGACGAGCCGCAGGACATGAGGGCGTACTTGTCGGCGACGTACGGGTAGGCGTGGATCGAGATCGCGGAAATCTCCAGCTCCCCCTTTTGAGCCCGGAGGTTGAGCGTCTGGATGTCCTGCAGGATGTGCTCGAACCGCCACCGGCCGGTCGGGATCAGGTCCTTGGCCAGGCCGTAGAACATGAAGGCGTCGTCCGGGTCGGGGGAGTGACCCAGGCGGAGCAAACGGGCGTCGGCGGCGGTCGCGGCGGCGGGCATCGTGTGAATCCTCGGTAAACCGCGGGATTATAGAGATCGCCCCCGCGCGAACAATCGGCACTCATCCGTTTTGAAAGTTTCGCGCGCCCGCGGGCTAGCCGCTTCAGCGGCTAGTGCTCCCCGTCAACGCCCGCTTTAGAGAACGAGTTGAAACGCGCCCCCAATTTCTAATCGCTGCACGCTTCCGCGCCGTGTCTAATCCCGCAATCGGCGCGTGCGCCCGCGGTTCCCCCGCATCGATTTCGGTGGACGCCGGACGCATGTTGCCGATAGAATGACCTCGGGTGAACAGGTCTACGTTTTCACAGGTCCGAAGGGAGCATTGATATGAGCATGTATCCGCAGCCCGGGCAGCAGCCGATGCGCCGCCCGTACGAACTCGAGTACGCCAACGACAACCGGGCGGTCTCGAACTTCTTCAACATGGTGTACGCGTGGATGGCCGTCGGCCTGGCGCTGACCGCCGCCGTCGCGTACATGGTCGCGCAGACCGACTTCCTGTACCGAACGCCCAAGGGCATGTTCGCGATCTTCGGCCTCGCGGCGTTCGGCATCTCGCTGTTCGTCCAGTTCCAGGCGGGCAAGATCAGCGCGAACCTGTCGACCGTGCTCTTCCTGCTCTACGCCGGCATCCTGGGCGTGCTGTTGAGCGGGATCTTCCTGGTCTACTCGCCCAAGACGCTGCTCTCCGCCTTCCTCCTGACGGGCGGCGTGTTCGGCGGAATGAGCGTGTACGGGTTCATTACCAAGAAGGATCTGAGCCGGATGGGCTCGATCCTCATCATGTGCTTCTGGGGCCTGTTCCTGGCGTCGATCGTCAACATCTTCGTCGCCAACAACGCGATGTCGTGGCTGATCACGTACGGCATCCTGATCGTCTTCATCGGCCTGACCGCCTACGAGACGCAGCAGTTGAAGGAGATCGCCTACGCGGTCGGCACCGACGCCACGATGGCGCCGCGGATGGCGATCTACGGGTCGCTGATCCTGTACATCTCGTTCATCAACATCTTCCTGTCGATCCTGCGGATCCTGGGCGACCGCGAGTGATCGCGGGCGGTTGATGGCGCGGCAAACGAACGAGGGCGGGACTCTGCAAAGAGTCCCGCCCTTCTTGTTTCTAACAAGCCGGGATAGAGCCGCAGGGGCTCTGCCCGAAGCGCCGCCCCGGATCTTACAGGCGCTCACTTCACCAGCGACGTGTTCGAGAACACGTTGCGGATCGCCTCGGACAGCTTGGTCGGATCGGTCACGTTGACGAAGATGCCCCGGCCGCGGACGAGCGACTTCAGGTTCGCCGCCGCCGTCGCGTCGTTCGACGCGTTCCAGAACACGACGAACACGTTGATCCCCTTGCCCCAGGCGGTGTCGGCGTCCTGCCGGGCGAGCGTGAGGAGCTGGGACGCGCTGAGCGTCGGGTGCTTGCCCTTACTGGACGTGGTCGGCTCGCCGTCGCTGACGATCACCATGGACCGGCTCGCCGACGTGCTCGTGTACGCGTCGAACACCACCTGCGCCTGTTCGATGCCGGCGGCGATGTCCGTGCCGGAACCCGTCGGGGGCATCCCGCTGCCGTCGATCTTCAACGAGTTCACCGCGCTGGCCAGCGAACTGTAGTTGCCACTCACCTTCTTGAGCGACGCGATCGTCTTGGACGTCCCGGTGAACGCGACCAGCCCGAAGCTGCTGCTCCCGCCGCTGGTGTTGAGAGACTCGAGCAGGTCGGCGTCGCCCTGCCTGGCGTACCCGACCTCGTCGACGAACGACTGACTGAGGTCCTGGACGACGACGATGTCCTCGGTGCGCACGGACCGGCACGCGACCGACGCCGACCTCAGGTCGAACGAGCTCTGCCCGCCGATCGTGCGCAGGAACGGGGTGCGGACCTGGGTGTTCCGGGACGCGGCGAGCCGGCCGGTGATGCGCATCGCGTTGGCCGTGCTCTCGTTGGCGACCGACACGGGGGTGAACGTGCGCGCGGCGGTGTCCCAGATCCCCAGCTCGAGGTCGGAGTCGAGGAGCGCGAGCGGGGCGCCGTTGACCGTGTTCTGGGCTGCGACGGCCTTGGCGCGAACGCGCGCCTCCGCCGGGCTCACCGCCAGGCCGGCCGTCCCCGCGAGCGCGGCGGACTCGACGGTGGACTGCAACTCCGTCTTCGCGTGCCGCAATTGCCCGTAGTCGACGGCGAACGTCACCAGCCCGACCAGCAGCGTGAACAGCAGCATGACCTGGATGAGGATCACGGCGGTCCGCCGGCGACGGGCGGGCGCGCGACGGCCCCGTTTCAAAGCATGGATAGTAGGACGACCCATAATTGTCGGGGCGCGAGGTTAGCCCGGCCGGCGAGGGACGGGCTCTGGCGCTCCTACCGGGTCAATCGACCGCCGCGCGGGGGAGAATTACCCGGCCATCGGGGCGGCGCGGTCCGATTAATCGGCTCACGTGGAGCTGTGGCGGGGTGTAGGGGATATGACGGCGCGGGGGAAGGCGCGGGTCACACCCCCTTCGACATGAACCCGCCGTCGACGATGATCGTGTGGCCGGTCGTGTAGCTGGCCGAGGGGCTGGCGAGGTAGATCGCGGCGCCGACCAGTTCCTCGGCCGCCCCGAACCGGCCCATCGGGGTGTGCCACTTGAGCATCTTGCCGCGCTCGGTCCCCTCGATCAGCGGGCGGTTGAGGTCCGTCGGGAAGACGCCCGGCGCGATCGAGTTGACGCGCAGGCCGAGCGGGGCCCACTCGTTGGCGAGCCCGCGCACCAGCCCGAGCACGCCTGACTTGCTCGCCCCGTAGGCCAGCACCTCGACGAGGCTGATGTAGGAGTTGAGGGACGAAATGAACGTGATCGCCCCGCGCTCGCCGGTGTTGGGGGCGGGCGATTGATCCTTCATGGCCCTGGCGGCCTCGCGGGCGACCAAAAAGCTGCCGGTCAGGTTCACGTCGACGATCCGGCGGAACTCGGCCACGTCCATCTCGAGCGACGGCTGCCGCTTGATCACGCCCGCCGCGTTCACCACGCAATCGATCCGCCCGAAGCGCTTGACCGTGAACTCGATCGCCGCCTTGACGCTCGCCTCGTCGGCGACGTTGATCGGCGTCCCGTCGTGCCCGTCGCCCAGCTCCTTCTTGATCGCGCCGACCTTGTCCGGATTCGTCGACCCGGCAACCACCTTCGCCCCGGCCTGCGCGAACCCCAGCGCGATCGCCCGCCCGATCCCGGACGTCCCGCCGGTGACAAACACGACCTTGTTCGAGACGTCGAGACCGGGATAAACGGGCATGGCGGGGCTCCTGGGTAAGGTAAGGGTGTGCCCGGGTTTGTAACGGGAACGGGCGTGGGAGAAAAGCGCTCCACGAGGCACCTCGAACGTAAGGGATCCCCCGTCACCCAATCGTATATCGCAATAGGCTCACCTCGCGGGCGTATTGTTGTCGTAAGAGCAGTGGAGGCCGGGCCGGTTCCCGGTCGTTTTGAGAAACCAATGTCCGCCGGTTGGCGGAGGAGCAGTCAGATGAAGCGTTTGATGACGATCGCGGCGGTGGTGTTGGCGTTCGGGCTCATGGCGGGCAATGCCGAGGCCGCCAAGGGCGATAAGGCCGCCAAGAAGGCCGGTGGCAAGGGCGCCGGCGTTGCCGGGACGGTCGTGAAGGTCGACGGGAACAACGTCGTCCTCTCGGCCAAGGGCAAGGCCGCGGGCGAGGTGATCGTGGCGACGGACGCGTCGACCGAGGTGCTGGTGAACGGGGCCAAGGGCGCGCTGGCGGACATCAAGCCGGGCATGAAGGTGCAGGCGTCGCCGGCGGTCGGGACGGCCAAGACGGTGACGGCCGGCGCCGGCGGCAAGGGCGACAAGGCCGCGAAGAAGGCCAAGAAGGCCAAGAAGGCGAAGTAAGTTTCGCCGATCACGAAGCGTTTAAGAGAGCCGCCGTCCGCCCCGGGATCGAGAGATCCGCGGGGCGGCGGCGTTTTTGACTTTGTGGCGCGCGCGTATGCTTGGGAGATGGATCCGGACCGCCTCTCGCGCCAACTCGCGTTCCTGCTCGAGGTCGACAAGCTCAAGACGATCAGTCGCCAGACGTTGATCGCCGACGGGTCGCGGCGGGAGGGAGACGCCGAGCACTGCTGGCACCTGGCGCTGTTCGCCGTGGTTTTGGCCGAGTACGCGCCGCCGGAAGCGGACCTGGGCCGCGTTTTGCGGATGATCCTGGTGCACGACCTGGTCGAGATCGACGCGGGGGACACGTACTGCTACGACGCGGACGCCGTCGCGACGCAGGCGTGCCGGGAACGGGCGGCGGCGGACCGGATCTTCGCGCTGCTCCCCCCCGACCAGGCCGGGCCGCTGCGCGAGTTGTGGGAGGAGTTCGAAGCGCGGCGGACGCCCGAGGCGCGGTTCGCCGCCGCGCTCGATCGGGTCCAGCCGGTGCTGCTGAACTATCACACGCAGGGCCGGGCGTGGCGGGAGCGGGACGTGAGCCGGTCGCAGGTGATCGCGCGGTGCGGGAACATCGCCGACGCGAGCGCGGCGTTGTGGGCGTACGTGCTGGGGTTGATCGACGAGGGCGCGGCGCGGGGGTGGTTGCGGGTAGAGTAGAAACGAGATCACCGACGGAGGGCCGTCGGTGATCGGATGGTATTCGTTGTTCCACTAGCCGCTGAAGCGGCTAGCCCGCGGCGGGTTAGCGCTGGTAGCGGTCGTCGTAGCGGCGCTCGTACCGGTCGTCGTAGTAGCGATCGCGGTCGCGGCGGCGGTCTTCCTTGTCCATCTCGTTGCCGATCAGGCCGCCACCGATCGCGCCGGCGGCGCCGCCGATCACGGCGCCGGTCGCGGTGTGGCCGCTCCCGGTGTTGTGGCCGACGATCGCGCCGATCCCGGCGCCCGCGGCGCCGCCGAGCAGCGCGCCCGTGCCGGCCTTGGTCTCGCAACCGCCCGAGGCGAGGCCCATCAACAAACCGCAGATTCCGATCGTCGAATTTCGGATGAGTTTTTTCATAAGTCGTTTCTCCAGTGAGTCCAATCGATCAGGCCGCAAAGCCGGGGCCAATGCCCGCCAAGGGTCAGACACGGACCTCATCGGCAAGTTGGGGCTCCTTTTCTCACGAAATCGGCAGGAGTTACAGTCCCCTTAAGTGGGCACTCGCTCTTGGGAAAGAGTTGGGGAGCCGGGCGGCGCCGGGTGGCACCCCGGTTGCACCTCGTGCGTTGGTTCTAACTACGAGGTTACCCTATGGTTAAGCTGCGTCAGATTGCCGTTTTGAGTGTCCTGGGTGTCGCGGGCTTGCTCACCGGCTGCGCCGCCGATCGACCGATGACCGTCCCGATGTCGGCCCAGTTGATGACCGAGGGGCAGAACGCGATCGTGTTCCGGGCGGTGGAGTTCGGCCGGGTGTACGTGTCCGATCAGGCGACGAACCAGATTCTTTATCAAGCCGACATCGACCGCGGCGAGATCGTCGAGGTCGATGCGCGCGCGGACAGGATCACGGTCGGCGGGCGCATCGTGACCGAGCGGGTGCTGGACGCGGACCACAACTACCGCATTTTCTTCGAGCCGATGAGCAAAGAGCGCGTGGTCAAGTACCGCGTGACGGAGACGGAAGTGCGCCGCGACGTGGACCGCCGGTAGGCGCCCGCGCCGGTCAATTTGCGGTTCCTCCTTCGAGCCCTCCCGCGCGACTCGGCGCGGGAGGGTGTGTTTTGCGCCGAGGGGAGAGGAGGAGATGGGGGATGAGGGGGTGGGGAGATGGTAGGAGGGAGACATCGGACACGAGAGACATAGAATCGCGGCCATGCCTTCCGCGCCGCCGCCTCCGCTCGATTACTTGACCCCGCGCCCGCCGACCGGGCCCGTGTTCCGGCGTCTCCTCGGGCTGCTCGTCCCGTGGCGGGGGATGATCGCCGTCAGCATTGTGCTGCTCCTGGTCGCGGGTGTGTGCGAGATCTTCCCGGCGTTCGTGTGGAAGTACGTGGCCGACGACGTGGCGACGAACAAGCCGTCGTCGCCGATGGTGTCGTCGCTCGCCTCGCTGGGCGGGCGCATCACCGACCCGTACCTGCTGGTCCTGTCGGCCGTCGTGTGGCTGCTGGGGATCTACATCGTCGGCGAGGTGCTGGGCACGGTCGAGACGAACCTGCTGGGGCGGGTCACGCAGCAGTTCATCCGCAGGCTCCGCAACCAGGTCTATCACAAGCTCCAGGCCCAGAGCCTTTCGTACCTGCAGCGGCAGCGGACCGGCGACCTGATGTCGCGCGCGCTGTCGGACGTCGAAGAGCTCCAGTCGTTCATCACGAACGGCATCGACCAGATCCTTGGCGAGGGGATCATCTGGATCGTGACCGTGTGCGTGGTGATGTACATGGACTGGCGGGTCGCGAGCATCTCGCTGGCGCCGCTCGTGTTCGTGTTCATCCTGCTGCGGGTGTTCAACGCCAGGGTGAAGCCGATCTACGCGGCGGCGCGGGAGCGCCTGGGCGACGTGTCGAACCGGCTGCAGGAGAACCTGGCGGGCGTGGTCGTGATCAAGATCTTCGGTCGGGAGAAGGCCGAGGCCGAGCGGTTCGAGCAGGCGACGGCGGCCCACTACGACCAGCAGGTCAAGTCGATCAACGCGCGCAGTTTGTACTTCCCGTTCGCGCGGACGGTCGGGTTCCTGTCGAACGTGTTCATGATCGGCGTGGGCGGGTATTTCCTGATCAAGGAGCGGGATGTGCCGGGCGGGTTCACGCTGGGCACGCTCGTGATGTTCCGGGCGTACTGGTGGCGGCTGTTCGGGCCGATCAACACGCTGGCACGGGTGAACGACATGGTGCAGCGCGCGACGGCGGCGGGCCGGCGCGTGTTCGAGGTGCTGGACGCGCCGGACGAACTCCCCGACCCGCCGGCCGCGCGAATGCTGGCGACGGTGAAGGGGGAACTGGCACTGCGGCACGTGGACTTCGCGTACGAGACGGAGGAGAAGGCGTCAGAGAAGTCAGAAGCCAAAGGCCAGAAGCCAGGCGCGTCGGAATCGTCCAACGGCGACACCCCACCTCCCCATCACACCACCACCCCATCTCTTCGCCTCCACCCCGTCCTGCACGACATCTCGCTGACGATCCCGCAGGGCAGGACCGTCGCCCTGTGCGGGCCCAGCGGCTCCGGCAAGTCGACGATCCTGAGTTTGCTCCTCCGCTTCTACGACCCGACCGCCGGCTCGGTCACGCTCGACGGCGTGGACGTGCGGAGCGTGACGAAGGACTCGCTCCGCCGGCACTTCGCGCTCGTGCAGCAGGAGTCGTTTTTGTTCAACGACTCGATCGTCGACAACATCCGCTACGGGCACGCCGAGGCGACGATGGAGCAGGTGATCGCCGCCGCGAAGGCGGCCAACGCGCACGAGTTCATCACCCGCCTGCCGGACGGGTACGACACGAAGGTGGGCGAGCGCGGCGTGCGACTGTCGGGCGGCCAAAAACAGCGCATCTCGATCGCCCGGGCGTTCCTGGCGGACCCGCAGATCCTGCTGCTCGACGAGCCGACCAGCAGCGTCGAGCCGGACTCCGAGGCGACGATCATCGCCGCCCTGGGCCGGCTGATGGCGGGCCGGACGACCGTCGTCACCAGCCACCGCCCGAGCCTGATCCTCAAGGCCGACTACGCGTACGTGCTGGAGGGCGGGCGCGTCGTCGAGCAGGGCGTGCCCGACGAACTGCGCGACGGCGACGGGTGGTTCGCGCGGTTCATCCGCTCGGCGTCGGAAGGGGCGGCGCTGGACGAGCGAAGTTAGCCGCGACGTCGGTGATCGGCACCGCGCAATCTCGAGCGTTTCCAAACCGACGGGGCGCCACGATCGCCACCCCCGCCTACGATCTGCACCCCACGCGACATGCCTCCCCTGCCCCAGTTCCGATCCATCTTCGGCGTCGACTTTTCCGGCGCGAAACTCGCCGGCCGGAACACCTGGATCGCCCGCGTAGATCTCCCCTCTCCAATCCGCAATCCGAAATCCGCAATCCGAGATGCCAAGCCCCGCCTCCTCGCCCTCGATCCGCTCGAGCGCCTGGCCGGAGTCGCCGAGCGGGAACTCGCCCTGGCGCGCCTCGTTTCGCTCATCACGGAATCCGAATCCGCCCTCTGGGCGATGGACTTCCCGTTCGCCATGCCGGTCGAGGTCATGCGCCCGCGGCACGCGTGCTCGTGGCGCGACCAGTTGGACCAGATGCACCGGTGGCGCGGCGGGGCGTACGCGATGGGCGTGCGGTGCGTCGAGCGGTGCCGGGCCGGGCATGGCAAGCTGCACATCCGCCGGCTCACCGACTCGATCGAGAAGACGCCGTTCGACTGTTATCACTATCGGATCATCTACCAAACGTTTCACGGCATGCGCGACGTCCTGCGCCCGCTGGCGGCCGACCGCGGGACGGCGGTGCTCCCGTTCGACTACGCCAGGTTCCGCGGGCGGGCACCGGCGACGCGCGCGGTCGTCGAGTCGTGCCCCGGCTCCACGCTCAAGCGCCTGGGCTGGCCGCACCAGAACTACAAACAGCCGACCGGCGGGCCCCTGACGCACAAGCGCCGCACGACGCGCCGGCGGATCGTAGACCTGCTCTGCCAGCACTTCGACGTACCGGACGCGCACCGGCGGGTCATGATGCGCAACCCGGGCGGGGACGCGCTCGACGCCGTGCTGGCGGCGCTCGGCGCGCACCTCCGGTTCCCGGCGCTGGACCACAAGGCGATTGCGAAACACCCGCGGTTCGTGCGCGAGGGGTTCGTGTATGCGTGAGGCGGCGCAAGCGCCCCTACGGCGTCTTCCCCAGCAGCGCCTTCCCCATCACCGCCGCGATCGCCGCGTTGCCGGCGGGGTCGGGGTGGACGCCGTCCTTTGTCAGGCTCGCCTCGGGCACCACGCCGAACAGGCCGACGAATTCCGCCTTCGTCTCCTTCGCCAATACCTCGAACGCCACCCCCATCTCCTTCAGCTTGGCCTCGCGCTGGTCGGCGATCGGCTTGCTGGGGCCGAGCGCGTCCTTGCGGATGTTGGGCGGGCCGACGATCACGACGCGGAGCTTGTCGCCCCACGCCTTGCGCCCGCGCTCGACCATCTG
>DATHXE010000386.1:0-12557 GCA_035459845.1 Tepidisphaeraceae bacterium
GCTCGCCCCTCACCCCCGCCCTCTCCCCGCGGCGAATGCCCGTTGCCCCGATCGGCGTGATGTGGCGCCGCCGGGAGAGGGAGTGCGCGGGTTACCGTTCGACGAGAGCCCCCACGATCCCCCACAACTCCCCCTCCACCTCCTCGACACTACGATTCGCGTCCACCACCCGATACCGCTCCGGCATCGCCTCGGCCTGCGCCAGATAGTTCCGCCGGACCTGCGCGTGATACTCCATCGGCCGCTGCTCGATCCGGTCCTTCGCCCGCCGCACGCGCGCCATCGACGCCTCGACCGGCATGTCGAGCAGAATCGTCAAATCGGGCCACCGCCCGTTGATCGCCACGTCCGCCGTCGCGCGGATCTGCTCGGCCGTCAGCCCGTCCCCGCCGAGTTGGTACGCCAGCGTGCTCGAAACGAACCGGTCCGACAGCACGACCCGCCCCGCCGCCAGCGCCGGCGCGATCACCTCGGCCATCATCTGCGCCCGGGCAGCCATGTAGAGGAGCATCTCGCACCGCATCCCCATCTCCGCGTGCGCCGGGTCGAGCAGGATCGCGCGCACCTTCTCCCCGACCGCCGTAGTGCCGGGATCGCGCACGTGGAGCACCTGCCGCCCCACCCCCTCGATCCGCGCCGCCAGCCGCTTCGATTGCGTGCTCTTCCCGCACCCCTCCGAGCCGTCGAGCACTATGAAAAGTCCGGGCATCGCGCGATCGTACCCCGCGCGCGCGCAGAGACAAGGAGAAGGGGAGACAAGGGGACAAGGGGAGCGGTCAAAACGAACAGTCGCTCACCGATCGGGTGAGCGCCTCAGTTCTCTTTCCCTCTCTGTGCCCCTGTGAACTCTGTGGCAATTCATCCGCACGCATCAAGCCGCGACCGGCTCTTCCATTTCCGCGGCCGCGTCGCAGAAGTAGTTGAACACGCTGCGGACGTACACCACGCCCTCCATCGCCGTGATCGTCGGAACCTCGCGGGTGGCGACGTTCGCCTCGATCGCGAACGCCCCCTCGTCCACCTCGATCACCCGCGCCCCGCAGTCGGCCACCGCCGCCGCCACGTCCGCCAGGCCGTTGTGGTCCACGTTGTTCCGGTTCACCATGATCAGCACGTTCGACATCCACATAGCGTTGCTACCTGCTCTCTGTCCGGCGTCACGGACGGGTGAGTTACGCGGCGGCCGATAAAAACTGGCCAAGCCCATCTGACCCGCCCCACCGCTTCATCAGCCATCGGTGGGGACGACTTTGGCCGCCGGATTTCTCACCATGGTTATCCTGACGCGCCCCGCGGTCGTTGCGTAGTGGCCTGTTCGGGGCCGATAGCAGGTAAAGCAAGCTCGCGTATCGGGTTAACGCGATTATCCAGCGTGTCGCGGGGCCGGGTTCGATAAAACACCCTGCCGGTTATCATTCCGCCCGACCGATGCACCTCCAAACCCACCTGATGTCCGGCTGGTGCGTCGCCAACCTGCTCCCGCTGGGGCCGCGCGAGCGATTGCTCTGCATGATCGCCGCCACGATCCCCGATCTGGACGGGCTGCCGAAGATCGTGTCAGAAGATTGGTACCAGCGCTACCACCACATCCTCGGCCACAACCTGACGGGCGGCGTGATCATTTCGATCGTCTTGGCGGCGTTCGCCAAACGCCACCGCGTGCTGACCGGGATCACCTGCCTGGCCCTGTTTCACCTGCACCTGGTGATGGATTACTACGGGTCCGGGCCGGGCTGGCCGATTGCGTATTTCTGGCCGTGGGACTGCGGCCTGCCGGGTTCCCTCTGGTTCTGCCAGCACGCGTGGGAGTTTTATTCGTGGCAGAACATGTCGGCGGCGGCGGTGATGCTCGCCTGGACGCTGGGGATCGCCTGGCGGGCTCGCCGGACACCGCTGGAAGCCCTCATGCCCCGCCTGGACCGCCAACTCGTGCAACTGATTGCCGGGCCTGAACGTGCCGCCGAAAACGGGCCGCGGCAATCCGCGGGCGCACTCACCTCGGGCCGTCCGCCGATGTCATAATGTGCGGCAACGGCTGTAAATCGTGCGACGCAGTGAAGCCGGGACGGGTACACTAGGCGGCGGGGGCGCGGGCGGCGAGAGGTGCGGTATGGACGTGAAGCTGATGCGGTGTTCGCGGTGCGCCAAGCAGATGCTGCACGCCGCCCGGTTCTGCCCGCGGTGCGGCCTGGGCTTGGGCACCGCCGCCGCCAAGCCGACGGGTTACACGTTCGTCGCCGGCGCGGGCGGGGTGGCCGTCGCGCCGCCGCCGCCGGTGTTGACCGTCGAGCCGACCGTGGCGCCGCCGCCGCCCCCGCGTAAGAAACCGCCCAAGGCCCGGCCGCACCCGCCCATCGAGCCCAAGCGGACCGAGCCGATCCCGTATCCGCCGCCGGACTATTTGGAGAAGGCGAAGCAGAAGGCGGAGCAAGATCGACAGGCCGCGGCGAAGCGGAAGCAGAAGTCGTCCGGGGGCGGCGGAGCCGCGCTGTTCTGGCTGATCCTGATCGGCGGGATCATCGCCTTGCGCGCCGGGGTGTTCGACAAGAAGAAGACGACGATCCCGGGCATCCCGCCGTCGCAGCATAGGGTGTTCACTCCGGGTGGCTCGCCAGTCGACCGTTCGCTGCCCAGCGCCGGCTTGGATCAGCATTACGAAGCGCCCGAAGTCGTCATACCGCCGCACACGATCCACCTGACAGTCCCGCCCGAGCGCGGGGGCGTTCGCCCGATCCCGCCGGCGCCGCGCCTCGGCTCCGACACCGGCCGCCCGCTCCCTCCCGGCCCGCCGCCCGGCTACGACAACTCCGGCGGCACCATCGTCTGGGACCCCGTCTCGCGCAGCTATAAGTTCATCCCGAACTCGACCGGGGCATACAGGGATCCGCGATAGCACGACGGGCGCCTCGCGCCGTGCTACGCACCGCGTCATCACATGCGCCCCCATGAAAGCCCACGGAACTCGTTCCGTGGGTTTCGTCGTTCGTGCACAGCGCGTAAGCACCGACGTCCGGATTTGACACGCGCCTCAACCACTCTAAGTTCCCCGCGTGCCCCCGCGCTTCCTACAACCCGACGGCCGCGCCCACGGCGTCGTCTTCGGCGTCCGCCGCCCCGCCGACGGCCGCTGGCTCATGGTCCGCCGCGCGCCAAACTGCTCGCTCCCCGGCAAGATCGCCTTCCCCGGCGGCGGCGTCGAGGCCGGCGAATCGCAGGAGCACGCCGTCGTCCGCGAGGCCCGCGAGGAACTCGGCATCGACGTCCGCCCCCTCCGCCGCGTCTGGCGCGCCGACTTCGCCGGGTTCATCCTGTTCGGCTGGGAGGCCGAGTGGCTCGCCGGCGACCTCGCCCCCGACCCGCTTGAGGTCTCGGAGATCGTCTGGTTGACGCTGGACGAGGCGATCGCCCGGTCCGACGGCCTGCCGACCAACGGCGAGTTCATCCGGGCGCTGGAGGCGGGAATTCCGTTGACGTAAAGACGGCGCGTCTTTACAGTTCGGGGGATGAAGCTGTTGAACGTGAAGCTCGATGAGGGTGATGCGCGCAAGGCGGAGGCCTTGCGGAAACAGGGGATTCAGCTTTCCGCGCTCGTCCGCGCGGCCATCCGCACCGAGTACGCGCGCCGTCAGGCGGGGCCGGCGGCCGTCGCCGCGGCGCGACTCGCGGCCGTCGCCGAGGCGATCGCACTCTACCCGGCGCCGCCCGGCACCAAGCCGCGCGGCTACGACCTGGCCGACCGACATCAAGCTCGCGGCGCGATCCTAAAGCAGATGAAACGGAGCAAGCGGCGGGCGTCATGATTCTCATCGATTCCGCTCCCCTGGTCGCGTTGTGCGACCCGTCCGACCAGCACCACGCAAGGGCCAGCGCCGAGGTGATGCGTCTGCCCGTCGAGCCCCTCGTGGTCTGCAACCCGGTGCTCACCGAGGTGTGCTATCACCTGCCCGGGGCTTTCCTCCGATCGCGGCTGGCGTACGTGATGGATTCGTGGGTCATGTCCTGCGCCGAAGACGAAGGTGACCCGCGGCTCCGCGCGGATTTGTTGGACTGGCTTTCCCGATACGCGAACCATTCGCCCGACATGGCCGACGGTTTCCTCGCGGTGCTGGCCGGCAGGTACGCGCATGCGAAAGTGTGGACGTTCGATCACGAGTTCGAAACGATCTGGCGGCGGCCCGACGGGAGCAGAATCCCACTGGCGGCGCGGGGCAGGTAGTCCAATCGACGCGCGGCCGGTCACGCGCCAAGGACGCCGCTCGCCAGCGGTGTGCACATCCTTCCCTACGACGTCGCCACCACCTGCGGCGGGAGCGCCTTCGTGCTCACCTCTTCGGTCAGCTTCGCCACGAACGCGTCCACGCCCATTACGCCCTGGTCCCCGCCGGTCCGGTGCCGCACCGCGACCCCGCCCGCCTGCTGCTCCTTCTCGCCCACCACCAGCATGTACGGCACCTTGTCGATCGTCGCCTGGCGGATCTTCGCCCCGATCTTCTCGGGCCCGTCATTCAACTCGACCCGGAACCCCGCGGCCTTGAGCTTGTTCGCGACCTCGGCCGCGTAACCGTGTGTCTTTTCGGAGATCGACAGTACGGCCACCTGCACGGGCGAGAGCCAGGTCGGGAACGCGCCGGCGAAGTGCTCGATCAGCACGCCGATGAACCGCTCCATGCTCCCGAACGGCGCCCGGTGGATCACGACCGGCCGGTGGGCCTTGTTGTCGGCCCCGATGTACGAGAGGTCGAACCGGATCGCCATGTTGTAGTCGACCTGCACGGTCCCGAGCTGCCACTCGCGGCCGATCACGTCCTTGACGACGAAGTCGATCTTCGGCCCGTAAAACGCCGCCTCGCCCGGCTCCTTGCTGAACGGCACGCCCAGCGACGCCGCCGCCGCCAGGCACGCCGCCTCGGCCTTGTCCCAGTTCTCGGCGGTGCCGGTGTACTTGTTCGAGTCCGGGTCGCGCAGCCCGACGCGCACGCGGTAGTCCTTCATCCCCAGCACGCTGAAGATGATTTTCACGAGCGACAAACACCCCTGCACCTCAGCCGGGATCTGGTCCTCGGTGCAGAACAAGTGCGCGTCGTCCTGGGTGAAGCCGCGCACGCGGGTCATGCCGTTCAATTCGCCCGACTGCTCCCACCGGTAGACGGTCCCGAACTCCGCCAGCCGCACCGGCATGTCGCGATACGAGTGCGGTGAACTGGCGAAGATCTTCGCGTGGTGGGGGCAGTTCATCGGCTTGAGCATGAACCCCTCGACGAGCTTGTCGTCGGGGAGGATGCGGTCGCGGCCGATGGTCTCCTTGCCGGTGCGCGCGTTCAGGCCCGCGGCGAGGCGCTCGCTTACGCCCTCGACGCGGTTGATCATGTCGGCGCACGAGCAGCCCGCCTTGGACAGCTCTTCGAGCGCGGCCCGCTCGATGATCGGGGAGAACTGCGACTCCTTGTAGTACGGGAAGTGGCCGGAGGTCTTGTACAGCTCGAGCCGACCGATGTGCGGGGTGAAGACCTCGGTGTACCCCTGCTTCTGGAGCTCGGCGGCGATGAAGTTCTGGAGCTCCTTGCGGACGATCGCGCCGGCCGGGGTCCACAGGATCAGGCCCTGGCCGACCTCCTCGTCGATGTGGAACAGGCGCAGCGCCTTGCCGATCACGCGGTGGTCGCGCTTGGCGGCCTCCTCCTTTTGCTTGAGGAACGCGTCGAGCTCGGCCTGGCTGGCGAACGCGGTCCCGTACACGCGGATCAGGCGGTCCGAGTTCTCGTCCCCGTGCCAGAACGCGGACGCGACGGACATCACCTTCGCCACGCCGATGCGCGCGGTCGACGGCAGGTGCGGCCCGCGGCACAGGTCCTCCCAGTTCTTCCCGGGCTGGCCGGTCGCGTAGAAGGAAAGCTTCGCGGCGGCGGGATCCTCGGCCTGTACGGGGGCGGCCGCCTTCGGGCCCCGGTACACGCTCGATGGCAGCCCCATCGCGCGCTCGGCGTTGTCGACCTTGTACTTGTTCCCCTCGCCCTTCAGCCGCTCCAGCCCCTTATCGCCCGACTCCTCGTAGCGGGTGAACGGCCGATCCTCCTTGATGATCTCGGCCATGCGGGCGTTGATCTTGTCGAAGAGGTCCGACGAGAGCTTCTTCCCTTCCGGGACGTACATGTCGTAGAAGAACCCGGTGTCGGTCGGCGGGCCGTACGCGAGCTGCACGTCCTTGCCCACCACGTCCTGGATCGCCTCGGCCATCACGTGGGCGGCGGAGTGGCGCATGAGGTAGAGCGCGTCGGCGCTCGCGGGCTGGTTCGATTTCGGCGCGGTGATGATCGCGATCGACGCGTCGCGGTCGACGACGTACGAGAGGTCCTTGATCTCGCCGTCGACCTTGAGCGCGAGTGCCGCCTTGGCGAGCCCGCTGCCGATCGACTGGGCGATGTCGCGCCCGGACACGGGCTGGTCGAAGGTTTTCTTGTCGCCGTTGGGGAGGGTGATGGTGGGCATGGCGCGCGGTCGGAAAAGGATGAAGGCGGAAGGATGAAGGATGAACGCGGAAGGCGGAGGATAAAACAAAATCGCCCGGCGGGAAGGCCGGGCGGGTCGTCGGTCAGTTGGCGAACGTGACGAGACTCACCCGGCGAGGGGCGTGGTGGCAGTCGTCGTCGTGGTCGTTCGGGGCATCATGATGGAGCAGTATACGTGACGTCAGGGGTGGGGGCAATCTGACGGGCATGACTCAGCATCGCCATAGGGGTTCGGAGTAGCGGCATTGCCGGCTCCCGCTACACTCCCCCTCATGCGCCGATTCGCCCCCTTCGCCGTCCTCCTCCTCGCCCTCCTCCCCGGCTGCATCGGCCCGACTCGTCCCGTGATGACGCTCGGGCCCGAGCAGCCGATTCCGGAACTCGCGACGGTCGGCGAGCCGGCGGTGCAGCTCTACCTGTTCGCGTCGACCGACGAGAAGAAGCCGGTCTACTCGATCGTTCTCAACAAGTACGAGAAGTACGGGTTCGCCCGCACGGGCACGCGCGTCGACGCCGTCGCACGCGGGATCTTGATCTCCCTGCCCGACCGCTCGGAAGGCGTCACCTACACGTGGCGTGTCCCGGAGAAGTGAGCACCGCGCCCGGCGGGGCCGCTTCAGCGGCCTTGAATTCTGCGGATCCCGTCCCTCCTACTCCAACCACACCTTCGGCTTTACGGCCGCCCCACCCGGCGCCTCGGGCTTCTCCTTGACCGGCCCCTTCGGTCGTGCGGCCGTCTCGACCTGCCGGCGCACCGCCTCGAGTGCCGCATTCCGGGCCGCCTCGTCCGCCGCCGGGTCGAACGCGACCGGCGCGCCGAGCACCGCGGCCAGCGTGTCCTTCGCCGCCGCGCGGACCGCCGCGTCGTCGTCGGCCAGGCAATCGAGCAGCACGTACGGGTCCCGGCGGGCGGCGTCCACGTCGTCGATCGCCAGGTTCGTCTGCGACGCCAGGAACGCGCTCAGCCGGTTGACCGCCTCCTCGCTCAGGTCGGCCCGCGGCCGGCGGAGCACCGCCAGCACGCCCGCCGGGCCCAGCGCCGACAAGTCGCGGCTCGCCTGTTCGCGGGCGGCGTACGACGGCGCGTCCAGCCGGGGCAGGATCTCCTCCAGCGCGCGGGCGGGCTTCGCCGCCGCCGCGATCTGCGGGAACAGCCGGTACACGTCCACCGCGCCCGGCTTGAGCAGGTGCGTGCCGCTGACCGCGCGCAGGGCCGGGGCGACGTACCGGCGGATCACGTCCGGCTGTTCGGCCTGCAACTGCTGGAGGGTCTGAGCGGCGACCGACAGCGTTTGCTTCTGCACCCCGCCGCCGTTCCCCTCGGTCACCGTCAGGCGGAGCGACCCGCTCGACTGGATCAGCCGCACGCGCGTCCCGCTGGCGACGTCGCCGGTCTGGGCGTACAGGGCCACGTACCCGTTGGCGCGCACCGTGAGCGACGTCGACCACAACCCCTCGGCCGGGACGTCGAAGTCGTACCGCGTCAGCGTGAGGTAGGGCCCCCCGATGTTCCGGTTGCGCGCCACCCATGTCGCCGGCGAGCCCTCGACCTCCAGCCGCACCGACTCGTTCACCGGCAACTCCGCCACGATCTCGGGCGCGAGCAGCCCGTCGACCACGCGCACGCGCACGACCTCGTCGAGCGCGAACGAGCCGTGCACCCGGTAGTTCGAGACCGCCGTCTTGGTGGTCTCGCGATTCGTGCCGACGGCGAACTGCGCGCCGCTCGCCGGCGCGAGGGCGACGACGAGCAGGAGGGCGGACGCGATGGGATGGCCGGCCGATCGCATGAGACCCGGATTGTACCGGGCGGACGGGCGACCGGCAGCGAATTTTATGGGGAAACTCCCTGTCGGTCTGGCCCTACTTCCCCATGCACTCCCACCACGCCGGAGCCGGAGCCTGAGGCGACGGCCCAGATCCCATCACCGAGTCGGCAGCGGCTCCCCCGCACGCTTTTCCTCTTTGCACCAGTCTTCCCCGACGCTCGCGGCGACGGTCGCGGCGACCTGCGCCTGCCAGACTTCGCCTTCGCCGCGCACGCCCTTGGCGGAGATTCCGGGACCCATGAGCGCGGCCCACCAGCCGTCGGCCCCTGGAACCTTGGCGCCGTGGTTGGTCCAGTCGGCGGGCGTCGAGCCGCGGCCGTGGTCGGTCGTGACGATCAGCGCGGTCTTGCCGGCGTACTCGGGCATGGCCTGGGCGGTTTCCCACAGTCGGCGGACGGCGTCGTCGCACCGGCGGACCGTCTCGAGGTAGAGGTCGTACCGCCGGGCGTGCGCCCACTCGTCCGGCTCGCCGAGCGAGACCCAGAGGACGCGCGGCTTGTGGCGGACGAGGTGTTCGAGCGCGGCCTCGGCGGCCAGCGCGTCCGGCGCCTCTTCGGCCCACTGACGCGTGGTCGTGGCGAGCAGGTGGTTGATCCAGCGCTGCTTGTCGGAAAGCTCGCCGCCGTTGATCGGCGTGATCGGGTCCCAGCCGGTGACGGCGTAGACGCCGCTGCGCTTCGGGTTCACGACCGCGCCGATCACGTTCCACGCGCCGTACACGGCCACCTTACCTTCGAATCCGGGCCGGCGGTTGAGCCATTCGAAGACGGTGACGTTCGGGTTGGGCGTGGGCTTGTTGGAGTCGATGCGCGGGTCGACGTGGCCGCAGGTCAGCTCGGAATATCCGGGGTAGCTGAAGCGGAACGGGTTGCGGACCTTGCCGACGTTGTTGACGCCGCGGTCGCCGAAGATTTGCCCGCGCTTGGCGACGGTGTCCCAGAGGAAGGGCATGAGGGTGGCGCGGGCCTCCTCGGCGGACGGGCGCTTGTAGAGCTTGTCGAGGGAGGCCGGCGCGGCGACGCCGCCGCCGTCCTTGGTGTTGAGGAGGGGGTCGTAGCCGCCGAAGACTTCCTGCCAGCGGACGCCGTCGAGCGTGACGACGATGACGTTGTGGGCGGGCGGTTCGGCGGCGAGGGCGGGGAGCGCGGAGAGCAGGGCGAGCGCGGTCGCGAGGAGCGGGGTTCGCATGAGGGGCGTTATACCCCGCCCCGAGCGCCGCGCGGCATCACGCGCGCTTCGTCAGGCTCACCATCCACAGCGGCTTGTCGACGGCCCCGAGCTTGTACTTGTACGGCTCCTGCCCGCGGAGCATGTCGTAGACGGGGGCGCCCGCCTCGGTCGCCAGGCGGATCGTCTCGGCCGTCAGGACGACGCCGGGGCTCCATTCGCGCTTGGCGTTGTCGTACCCGCAGTTGTAGAGCATCGGCCCCGCGGGGTGCGGGAACTGGAGCGTCACCGCGGCGGGCTCGTCGTTGACGAAGAGCGTCGTCAACCACAGCTTGCCGGCGGTGATGAGCGGCGGCAGCGCGGTCTCGAGCAGGGGGCGCAGGGTGGACTTGACGAACTCGCCCTTGTAGCCCGCGGCCTGCTCCATCAGGACGAACGTGTGGGCCAGGGCCTTGGCGATCTCGGCGGGATCGGCGGGGCAGCGGACGATCCGCCCGGCGCCTTTGGTCATGACCTTGTTGATCTTACGACGCGTCTCCTTGCGCTCGTGCGAATCGAGCGTCGCGAGGAACTCGTCCCACGTCCCCTTGAGCGTGATCTGCGGCGTGTGATCCGCGATCTGCTCGGCGTAGGCGAAGCCCTCGGACTTGGCAAGTTCGGGCAGGAGCGCGCGGCACGTGGCCGCGTCGCGGACGGCGTGGAACGTCACCGTAGGCCGGCGCGAACTGCGAAGGGCGGCCAGCGCCTTGAGAATCGCACGCCACACGTCGGCCTCGCGCGCGGGGTCGACGAGCGGGTCGAGGTAATCCGTGACAGACATGCCGGCGGTCTCGAGGAGGCCGTCGTCGCGCATGTGCGTCGCGATCACACCGACCAGCGCCGATCCCTCTTGTAGCCGCCCCGCTTGCGGGGCACGTTCCGATGTGCCCGCAACGTCCCACACCATGATCAACCGAAGCCGCCCCGCCTTGACCATGTGCCGGACGACCGGCCCGATCCACAACGGCGTGTGAAACGCCGTCGCCGTCGGCACCCGCGCGGCCAGCGCGTCCCATGCGGCGATCACGGCCGGGTTCGTCGGCCAAGCCTCCAGCACCTCGGCGCGCAGCCCTCCGACCTCGATCGGCGCCGTCACCTTCTCGAAACTCGGCGGAAACACCGTCCGCCAGGCGCGCTGCACCGAACCGGGCACGGCGCGGAGGCGACGGCGCGCCCCGCGGAGCTTACTGGCGACGCGTTTGACGATTTGGGCCACGAAAGATTCCCGCAAAGGGTTCACCGGGCGGATGATACGGTCTACCCGGTTATCGGCGCTCCGCGCCGCGTCCTTTCGACGGGGGTTGTTCGCATTCGGCACCGGGTCTATATACCGAACACAATGGTAACTCGGCATGCGTATGATGAATCGCGGTGCGGCAGGATCCGTGCACGCACTGTGGACCGTCGGGCGCGGTGACCGCGTCGGTTGGCACGAGGTTCGCGCCCGGGTTATCGAACGATGCGCTTCTGGCGTGCCGGTAACGGGAACCGAGTCCCGAAAGCCCACGGAACTCGTTCCGTGGGTTCCCCATCGACCGTCTGACTTTTCTGATTACTCACTCCTCGCAATCCATGCCCTTCACCCACCTCCACGTCCACACCCACTACAGTCTCCTCGACGGCGCCTGCAAGATTCCCCAACTCGTTCAGCGCGCCAAAGCGCTCGGCATGGACTCGCTCGCCATCACCGACCACGGGTGCATGTTCGGCGTCATCGAATTCTTCAACGAGTGCAAGAAGGAGGGCATCAAGCCCATCCTCGGCATGGAGGCCTACATGGCCCCCACGTCGCGGTTCGAGCGCAAGGACGTCAACGGCGAGGCCGCGTACCACCTGCTCCTCCTGGCCAAGAACCTCGAGGGGTACAAGAACCTCATGAAGCTGTCGTCGACGGCGTACGTCGACGGCTTCTATCGCAAGCCGCGGATCGACAAGGACGTCTTGAAGG
Organism: Tepidisphaeraceae bacterium; assembly: GCA_035459845.1. Lineage (GTDB taxonomy): Bacteria > Planctomycetota > Phycisphaerae > Tepidisphaerales > Tepidisphaeraceae > DASPKW01. Next base: position 11,490 of record DATHXE010000386.1, read on the forward strand.
AGCACAGCAGGGGCCTGATCGCGACCAGCGCCTGCCTCGGCGGCGAACTGCCCTCGTGGCTGATGAAGCGCGACAAGAAGAGCGCCACGGAGATCGCCGAGACGTATTTGAAGATCTTCGAGCCGGATCACTTTTTCATCGAGATCCAGAAGCAGGGGATCCGCGAGCAGGACGATGTGAACCCGGAGCTGGTCGAGATCGCGCGGGCGAAGGGGTGCGGGATCGTGGGGACGAACGACGTGCACTTTCTGGGCAAGGACGACCACCACGCCCACGACGTGCTGTGCTGCATCAGCATGGGCCGGCTGCTCAGCGAAGAAGGGCGGATGAAGTACCCGAAGGAGCTTTACCTCAAGAGCCCGGAGGAGATGCAGGAGGCGCTGGGGGCCTGGCCGGAGGCGATCAGCAACACGACGCGGATCGCGGCGATGTGCGATCTGTCGCTGGACTTCGGGAAGAAGTACGCGCCGGTCTACAAGGTGCCGCCGGAGAAGCTGTCGGCCGACATGCCGCTGCCCAGCTCGCCCAAACCGGACACGGAAATGCAGCCGGACGAGCTGTACCTCCGCCAACTCTGCGAGGTCGGCCTCGTCTGGCGGTACGGCACGACCGAGGTCGGCCAGGACGTGCGCGACCGCCTCGAGCACGAGCTGAAGATCATCTGCATGAAGAACTTCTGCTCGTACTTCCTGATCGTGTGGGACTTTTGCAACTACGCGAGAGACAACGGCATCCCGGTCGGTGCCCGTGGCTCGGGCGTCGGGACGATGGTCGGCTACCTGCTCGGGCTCTGCAACGTGGACCCGGTCAAGTACAACCTGCTGTTCGAGCGGTTCATGGACCCGTCGCGTAACGAGATGCCGGATATCGATATCGACATCTGCCAGGACGGCCGGCAGGGGGTCATCGAGTACGTCCGCAAGAAGTACGGCCACGTCGCGCAGATCATCACGTTCGGGACGCTAGCCGCGAAGGCGGCGTGCAAGGACGTGGGGCGCGTGCTGGGCGTGCCGCTGGCGGACATCGACAAGCTGACCAAGCTGATCCCTGGCCTGCCCGGGACCAAGC
>DATHXE010000387.1:0-1880 GCA_035459845.1 Tepidisphaeraceae bacterium
GTGCGCGCAGGTGACGGCGAGCGATCCGTCGCCGACGGCGAACCCGACGCGCTTGGTGCTGCCGGCGCGGACGTCGCCGGCGGCCAATACGCCCGGCAGGGTCGTTTCGAGAGGACAGGGCTCGCGGGTGGTCAGGGGCCAGCGGCCGGTGGCGACGGCGTCGGCGCCGGTCAGGAGGTAGCCGAGCTTGTCGCGGGCGACGAGGTCGGGCGGGAGCCACTCGGCGCCGGGGTCGGCGCCGATGAAGACGAAGACGGCGCCGACGGTCAGGCGCGGCGGGCGGTCGGTGGAGGGCGCGGCGTCGCGCCACTTCAGGTCGACGCCGTCGATCCGGCGGTCGCCGGTGACGCGTTCGATCTCGGCGCCCTCGTGGACGGTGACGTTGGGGGCCGAGCGGATCCGGCTGACCATGTAGCTGCTCATGCCCGGGCCGAGCGTGCCGCGCACGAGGTGGTGGATGCGGCGGTTGCGGCAGCACTCGCTCAAAAACATGACGGCCTGGCCGGCGCTGTTGCCCGCGCCGACGACGGCGACGTCCTGCTCGTCGTGCAGCAGCGCCTCGACGGCCGTGCAGGCGTAGTAGACGCCGGCCCGCTCGAAGCGGTCGGCGCCTTCGGCGGCGAGCTTGCGCCAGCGAACACCGGTCGCGACGAGGATCACCTTCGCGCGGATTGTGGAGCCGCAGTCGAGGGCGAGCGCGTGGGGCTCGCCGGGGTGTTCGGCCGGGATCAGGCGGTCGACCTGCACGGGGGCGGCCATGCGGGCGCCGAACTTGAGCATCTGGAGCACGCCGCGGGTCGCGAGTTCGGTGCCCGAGAGGCCGGCGGGGAAGCCGATGAAGTTCTCGATCTTCGACGACCCCCCTGCCTGCCCGCCGGGCCCGAGGCGGTCGAGGACGACCGTGTCGATGCCCTCGCTGGCGGCGTAGACGGCGGCGGCGATCCCGGCCGGGCCCGCGCCGACGACGGCCAGGTCCACCGCGCGGCTCGGGCAGTCACGCCAGACGCCCGCGCCGGCGGCGAGCTCGCGCAGGCTCGGCTCGATCAGAACCTTGCCGGCCGACAGTTCGACGACCGGCGAGCGCTTCGGCGAGCCCCACCCGGCGATCAGCTCGCGCCCGCGCGGCGAGGCCGAGTCGTGCCAGTTGAACGGGACGAAGTTCTTGTGGAGGAACTCGCGGACGACGGTGGTGTCGCGGCAGGCGGCGGGGCCGACGACGCGCAGGCCGAGCTCGACGCCGCAGCTCTCCAGGAGTTGGCGGCGGGACTGGAACGCGACGATGAGTTTCTCGCCCAGGCGGGGGACGCGGTTGAGCACTTCGCGCAGCCGGGCCCCCGGGACGCGCAGGAGGCGCGTGCGCGGGCCGCGCGCGACGGCGGTGATCAGCACGGGCCGGCGGGTGAGCAGGTCGACGTCGCCGGTGAACTCGCCGGGCCCGTGGACGACGACGCGGGCGTTCTGGTCGGCGGGGTTGAGGATCTCGAGGGCGCCCTCCTCGACGACGAAGAGGTCGATGTCGGCGTCGCCTGCGCGGAAGACGGTCTCGCCGTCGGATTTCTCCTCGCAGACGGCGAGGCAGGCGAGGGCTTTGAGTTCGTCGGGGTCGAGACGGGGAAAGGCGGAGTCGGTGCGGGCGGCGCGGGCGTCGCCCGTCGTGGCGGACGCGGGGCCGGTGGGGATGGGGGGTGCGGACATGGGCGGGGCTCCTGCGGGGGTCGGGGGATGATAGCACGGGAGGGGTGCCCCGGGTGCCATGCAACGCCGTGAACCGCCACCGGCCTCTGCTTCGTAACAGTTTCCCCCTTCACGTGATAAGGGCCTCCGTCCCAAGCTGTGGGTTGTTGACACCCAACCGGAACGGAGGCCCACGATGTCTTCGG
>DATHXE010000388.1:0-3247 GCA_035459845.1 Tepidisphaeraceae bacterium
CCCGTAATTGGGTCGGTAGTAGCCATTTGGCCGATAATAGGGCCGGTAGTACGGGCGATAACCGTAACGGTACCGCCTGTACCGATAGCCGACTTCCTCCACACCAGCACTTTGGCCAAGCGAGAGGGTCACAGGACCTCCTGAGTTACACCACTCGTAGGGGCGCTATCCAGGGAGGACCACCAATGAGCATAATCGAATTCCAGGTAGATGCCGGCCGCTTCCTTGCCGCCCAGCGCTCGTACCTGCGACGCCTGGCGCTGTGCCCGCCCGTGCTCCCGTCGGTCTCCGGCGTGCAGCTCGTCGTCGACCGCGTCGACGTGGGGCCGAGCACCTTCCGCCACGACGAGCCGACGACGTTCGACGTTTTCTACGTCCAGGGCGCAGACCAGCCGGGCCTCAACGTCACGCAGCCCACGCCGAGCACAGTGCGGGTGGACCGGGACGTCGTCCTGCCTGGGATCGCCAACATCGCCTTCGCCAGCATCACCGACATGCTCGCGCACCCCGACGGGATCGCCCTCGCCGGGGCGTTCACCATCGCCGAGGCAACGAACGCCGCGGTCCAGGTGCTCGGCGTCGCGCCATTCGCCAAGCACGTCCCGGACATCTCCTGCGGGGCCGCGTCCATGGCGCCGATCGCGCTGTTCGGACAGGATCCCGCCCGGTTCGGGATCCTGAAGGCGGGCGCGAGCCTGGGCAACGCGGGGAGCGCGCAGCTCCACTTGTGCAGCCCGCCGGTGCTTCAGCGCCTGGACGGGCCGGTCCAGCCCGCCAACGTCCACGTCGACGAGGTGGGCCTTCCGATCGAAATCGCCATCGACATCGGCCCGCCACCACAGTCGTACTACGACGCCCCGGCATTCCCCATCGAGCTGATGGTCCGCACCAACGGCGGGACGCGGTTCATCCGGTTCGACCCGCCGCCGGTCGTCACCGGGGAGGACCTCGAGCGGATGCAGGCCGGGCTCCTGGTGAAGGTCGGCGATTGCCAGCAGCTCGTGGACCCGTGGTTCAAGCTGCACGGCGGCTACAACCCCCACTGGTCGCCGAGGCCGCCGGAGGAGGGGTTCGACGTCCTCCACCACTGGGAGGTCGTCGTCGCGGGGCTGCCGGAGGACGAGCGGGTCGAGCTGCGGGCGCCGGACGGGCGCACGCTGGCGAGAGCCCCCGGCAGGGGACGCGTGCGAGCCGCCCGGGTCTCGGTCGTCGTCGAACCGGCGCGGGATGGTCAGGATCTGGCTATTGTCCGCGTCGGGGCCGCGCACGAGGAGGCTCCGGGCCAGGGCCATGATGCCGGTCGCGGCCTCGAGGTTCGCCAGACGGACCTCGTCGTGCTCGGCGAGGTCCCCCTGTCGGCGCCTAGCCATGCCTTGGGCATCGTGGAGCTCGCGGACGGCCCCGCGGTCCTGGCGCTCCTCGAGGACCGCGTCGAGGCGTTTGACGTGCGGGCCGGGGCCTCGGCTGGGGCGATCGCCTCGTGGCCGGGCCGGTTCGAAGGACTGCTGCGATCTCCGCGCGGGACGCTCCTCTACGGCGCGGACGGCGTCGCCCGGCTTGACGCGGGCGGCGCGCTCGCCGCCACCCCCGATCCGGGAGGCGGTCGTCGACGCGGCGAGCGGCCCGGACGGCATCCAGCTCGTAACCGCGGATCGCGTGCTCCGACTGGCACCGGACTTATCGGTCGTCAAGCGTGCGGATCGTGCGAACGTCGCGCTCACCGGGTCGCTCGGCACCCGGCTGCGGCTCGCCCGCGCGGCTGGGGTCGATGGCGGCCTCGAGTCGATGGCCGTTGAAAAGGACGGCGCCCGGCGGATGCCCTCGGAGGCCCATCGCCTGGAGCGCGCCCCGGGCCTCGGGCGGCAGTGCCTCCTGGCCTCCTGGGCGGATGGGACCACCGGCCTGCTGCAGGAGCGTGACGGGGCCGTCATCGAGGTCGCGCGCTACGCGGACCGGCCGCTGCTCGCGGGCGCCGTGCGGCTCGGGACCCGGCTGGTCGTCGCGTCCCCGGATGGCGATCGCCTGCGCGTGCTCGGCATCGGCCGTCGAGTCGTCCGCTGAGCGGGGCTAGGTGCCTGTCGCGCATAGGCCAGCCTCCAGCCTCTCCACCGTTGTAGAGATTGAGCTTCGCCTGGAGGCAGGCAAGGTTCGGAGGGCCTTGGCGAAACGCTGCGAGCTTTGCGCAACTGATCACGCTCAGGCCGGTCCTCGGCGTCGTAGATCACGAGATGGTCGCCGCGGGCGAGCGGCAGCGCGTAGTTGAGCGCCTTCGGCTTGGTGCGCGGATGCAGGTCCGGCACCCACCAGAATTTCCACATTGCCGGAAAGATCGAGCGCGCGCGCCGCCGCGAGCGTCTCGGCGTCGACCGCCGCGGTGGCGAAGCTTTCGCGAAATGTCCGCGCACCGCGTCTCTCACTGTCTGCGGCGTGGCGAGCGAAATCCGATAAGGCTCGATCTGTGCCAGCACATGCTCGACCTTGCTTGGGCGCAGTCTTTCAGGTGCGTAGACATAGGCCCCATGCCGCGCGCGCCGTTTGAGGAGTCCACGGGCAAGACACTCGCGCGGGCTCTTAAGCGAAGCCGGCGCCGTGACCTTGTGCGCGGCGATGTCGTCCTGGAAGGGAACGCCGCTTTCCCGCGCCAGAGCCCGGTAATAATCGGACTCGCTGAGCCAGCCATTGGCGATCATCACCGCATGCGGCAGGACGCCCCATTTCTTGGCGAGCGCTTCCGCCCGATCGAGCGTGGCGCGGTCGACGAGGCGATCGACCAGGAAGGCATAGTCGGAGGGAGGCGCGTCGGGCAGAGCCCAGTCGCGCGCCCACACGCTTTCGGCATGACGTGCTGTCGTCCCCCGCCGCACGCGACTGGCCCCCACAACTTTCCCACGAGTATTTTCAAGTTGTGGAACCTGCAACACGACTTAGAAGAGCGGACGAAATACAATTCAACCTAAGGGTGTAAGAACGCATCTAGCAACGCGTTGCCGGGCACAGTAGAAAGTGCGGTGACTCGCTGCGCCGCTATCCACCCGAGGGGCATGATTGTGAGAGCGCTGAGCTTCTGCGCCGCACTTCTTCTCGGGCTGTTTGCGGCCCATCCCGTCGCCTGGTCCCAGGCCAAGACCGACATCGTCCCCGATGTGTGGCAGGGCGACGTGCTTCGCCCCAAGCCCGACCAATTCCAGTTCGATCGGCTTCGCTTCGTCACCGACAGCGACTATCCGCCCTTCCATTATTTCGACGA
>DATHXE010000389.1:0-2813 GCA_035459845.1 Tepidisphaeraceae bacterium
GGGACTCGCGTTAGGGCTGGCCTGCGCGTGCGTCTCGTGTGGCGGACAGGGCCCCAAGCCCAACATTTACGGCGACGACCCGGCCGAGCAGATTCCCGGGATGAAGAAGGCCGCCCGCGAGGGCGACCGTAAGGTCGTTCCGGAACTGGTCAAGCAGCTCGAAAGCGACGATGCGGCGATCCGGTTCTACGCCATCGAGTCGCTCAAGCGACTGACCGGCCAGGACCTGGGCTACCGGTACTTCGAGGACGAGCCCGGCCGCAAGGACGCGGTCGAGCGGTGGAAGGCTTGGGAGCAGACCACGGCCAAACCTTAATGCCTTACTTAACAGCCGCCGGCGGCAGCCGCCGGTCGCGTGTTTCGCCGACGGCTTTAGTAATGTAGTGTTCCAGACCCCCGGCTGACGTAGAATCAAATCAGGAATGGCGGAGGCAACGGCGGTTTGTCACAAGCAGACCAGACAACCTCAGGCGTCGGACAGCAGGGCGAGCGCATCGAACTGACGATGACGAGCGAGCCCGGACAGATCGCCGCGGTCCGCCGCGCCGTCGAGTCTCTCTGTACGGACGAGGGTCTCGACGACCGCTCGGCCTGCGAGGTCGGGCTGTGCGTGAATGAGGCATTGGCGAACGTGATCCGCCACGCGTACGACGGCGCCGCCGGACGCCCGATCCGGGTTACGGCGGTGTGCGACGGGCGCGAGGTGGAAGTACAAATCCGGGACTGGGGCAATGGCGTAAACCCGGCCGAGCAGCCGGAACGGCCGTACGACCCGCTCGAGCCCGGCGGGTTGGGACTGATCTGCCTGGGGCGGTGCCTCGACGAGGTGCGGTTCGAGCCGCAGGCGGACGGGATGCTCCTGGTGTTGCGGAAACGAAAGTCCGCGGGATCGGCGGAACGGGTCGGCGGGTGTGGCCATTGCGGGTCGGGCGCCGCGGGCGCGGACAAAGACGAACGGAGCGGTCAATGAGCGAATTGTCTACCGGCGTGGACCTCGTGCCCCAGGCGCGGGTCGAACAGGGCCCGGGGGGGACCGCGGTCGTCGCGTCGGTCCGCGGGGAGATCGACCTGCACAACAGCCCGGAGCTCCGCGGCGTGCTGCTCGAGTGCATCGCGACCCACCAGCCCAAGCGGCTCGTGCTCAACCTCGGGCAGGTGCCGTACATGGACTCGAGCGCGATCGCCGTGCTCGTCGAGGCCCTGCAGAAGATCCGCCGGGTCCCGGGCCGGATCTTCCTGACCAACCTGCAGCCGCGCGTGAAGGGCCTGCTCGAAATCGCGCGCCTGGATTCGATTTTCGTGGTCTGCGCCGATGAGGCCGAGGCGATGAATAAGGCGTGAGCGGCGGACGATAAGCCGGTGACGAATCCGCTTTACGTTTTTCGTCTTCCGAAGTGATGCGCGCCACCGTGTCGCGTCCGATAACGGGGACCCGAAGGGGAATTGGGGTTGGGGTGTTCCCTACAGTGACCTTGTACCGAAATAGGGTGGACGTGACGCGCGCGAGGTGCGCGTGCGCGCCGGTCGGCACTCACGTGCACCTTCGGTGCGACCGCTAAGTACGTCATTGGACTTCGGGCGCGGGTCGCGCGCGAGGACGACGAGGATCGTGCCATGACCAACGCGAGACCATTCCGGACGATCGTCGCGTTCCTCGAGTTCGTCGGGGGGCTCACCCAACTGCTCGGACGGACGCTCGCGCTGGCGCCGGCGGCGCTGTTCTCCAAGCGCGGCAGGCGGCTCGGGTGGCACAACCTCTGGCAGCAGATGGACCGCGTCGGCGTCAAGAGCGTCCCGATCGTCCTGCTCGTCCTGTTCTGCATCGGGGCCATCCTCGCGTTCCAGATGGCCCCGATCCTCCGCGAGTACGGGAAGCTCGACTCGGTCGCCGACGTGATCTCGGTCGCGATCTTCCGCGAGCTCGGCCCGCTGGTCAGCGCGATCGTCCTGACCGGCTTCGCCGGCGCGAGCATCGCCGCCGAGATGGGCACGATGGTCGTCAGCGAGGAGATCGAGGCCCTCGAGGCTCACGCGATCAACCCGGTGCGATTCCTGGTCGTCCCGCGCGTGCTCGCGACCACGGTCATGATGGTCTGCATCGCCATCCTGGGCGACGTCGCCGGCGTCGCCGGCGGCCTGACCGTCACGGCCGGGTTCATGGGCATCAGTCCCCAGCAGTATTGGACCCACACGTTCTCGATCCTGAAACTGCAGGACTTCGTCACGGGCCTGGTCAAGGCCGGGATGTTCGGAATGCTGATCGCCGGACTCGCGTGCTACCTGGGCCTGAAGGTAACGGGCGGGGCTCAGGGCGTCGGCACCGCCACGACGCGGACGGTGGTCTACACTATCGTCGCGCTGATCTTCGTCGACCTGCTGTTTACGGGCGTGTTTTATTACCTCGGGTTCTGATTCTGCCTCTGTGACCTCCGTGGCAATTGCTCCCCGATGCCCGAACCCGCCATCCAAGTTCAAGAGGTGACCAAGCGGTACGGCGACCGGACCGTGCTGGACAAGATTAAACTCGACGTGTTCAAGGGGGAGACGCTCGTCATCCTCGGGGGGTCGGGGTCGGGCAAGTCGACACTGCTGCGGCTCATGACGGGTAACGTCAAGCCGGACGGAGGGGAGATCACGTCGCTGGGCAAGGCCCTGTCGAAGATGACCGAGGGCGAGCTGGCCGGGTACCGAAAGACGATCGGCGTGCTGTTCCAGTCCGGGGCGCTGTTCAACTCGATGTCGGTCGCCGACAACGTGGGCCTGCCGCTCCGCGAGCACACGGACCTCGCCGAAGAGACGATCGACATCATGGT
>DATHXE010000390.1:0-11794 GCA_035459845.1 Tepidisphaeraceae bacterium
GCGGTCCCGTCTGGCCCGTCATCCGCGTCTACCACAACACGATGCTCCGCCGCACGCCCGTCTTCCGCGACGGCTACCTCTTCGGCCTCGGCTCCCAGGGCCTCCGCGGCACCGAACGCGACGTGTTCAACAACCTGTTCATACAAATCGAAAAGGTCCCCGGCATCGGCTTCGTCGCGATGAAGCAGGCCGAGAACGTCCGCGAGGGCGGCAACATCCTCTGGGGCCTGCGCGACGGGCCGGCGCTCAAGATCGACCCGTTCGCCAAGTTCCGCGCCTCCCCCCTGTTCGCCGACAGCAAGCGGCGGTACGAGGCCGGCTGGACGACCCACGACCGCGTGGCGGACCCGAAGTTCGTGAAGTTCGCGGCGGACGGACGAGCCGATCTGCGGCTGTCGCCGGACAGCCCGGCCGTCGATTTCGGCCGGCCGGTCCCGGCAGAGTGGCCGGACCCGCTGCGCGCCGCGGACAAGAACGCGCCCGACGCGGGCGTCTTGCCGATCGGCGCCGAGGCGTGGGGCGTGGGCGTGGACGGCCGGGTGCCGTTGTTCCCGTAGACGATCGCGATTTCCCCTCCCGGCCGCGCCAAGTGCGCCGCGTGATCGGTGGGCAGAGCTACAATCCACTATGCCATCCCACCTGATCGGCAAGGCCTGGCTCGCCGGCGAGGGAACGCCGCTCGAATCCATCGACCCCGCCACCGGCCAAGTCGTCTGGCAAGGCCGCCACGCCACGCCAGCCGAGGTCGATGCCGCCGTCTTCGCCGCACGCGCCGCCTTCGAGCCCTGGGCCACTCGCCCCGAACCCGACCGCATCGCGATCGTCGAGCGGTTCGCCGAATTGCTCAAACAGGAGCGCACCAGTTCAGATCCCACCGGCCTCCCCCTGCTCATCTCCCGCGAGACCGGCAAGCCCCGCTGGGAGGCGCTCGCCGAGATCGACTCGATGGCCAACAAGATCCCCGTCTCGATCAAGGCACAACACGACCGCCGCTCGCCGAGCGCAGCGGAGTTACCTTCCGACAAGCCCGCCACGCGCTACAAGCCCCACGGCGTCGTCGCCGTCTTCGGGCCGTTCAACTTCCCCGGCCACTTACCCAACGGCCACATCGTCCCCGCGCTCATCGCCGGTAACACCGTCGTGTTCAAGCCGTCGGAATTGACGCCCGGCGTCGCCGCGCGCACCGCCGAGCTCTGGCAGGCCGCGGGCCTCCCGCCCGGCGTCCTCAACCTCGTCCAGGGCGCCCGCGACACCGGCCAAGCCCTCGCCGCCCACCCCGGCATCGACGGCCTGTTCTTCACCGGCTCCGTCGCCGCCGGCGTCGCGCTCAACAAGCTCCTCGCCGACCGGCCGGGCGTAATCGTCGCCCTCGAGATGGGCGGGAACAACCCGCTGGTCGCATGGGACGTCGCCGACGGCCGCCTCGACGCCGCCGCCCTCATCGTCGCCCAATCCGCCTACGCGACGGCCGGCCAACGATGCTCCTGCGCCCGCCGATTGATCGTCGAATTCGGCCCGCGCGGGCAGATGCTCCTCGACCGTGTGCTCGCGCTAATCCCCCGCCTCCGCATCGGCCCGCACACCGCCGACCCCGAACCCTTCATGGGCCCTCTCATCCGCCCCGCCGCCGCCGACCGCGCGCTCGCTGCACAGCAGCACCTGCTCGACCTCGGCGCAGTTCCGATCCGCCCGATGACGCGCCTGCCGCTCGCGGCTTCGCCCCTCACGGACGCGCAATCCGCGTTCGTCTCCCCCGGTCTAATCGACGTGACCCACGTCCCCAACGTCCCCGACGAGGAAATCTTCGCCCCCCTGCTCCAGGCGATCCGCGTCCCGACGTTCGAAGCCGCGATCGCCGCCGCCAGCGCGACCGCCTTCGGCCTCTGCGCCGCACTGATCTCGAGCGACCCCCGCCTCTACGAAACGTTCTACGCCCGCGTCCGGGCCGGCGTCGTCAACTTCAACCGCTCCACCACCGGCGCCTCCTCCGCCCTCCCGTTCGGCGGCGTCGGGCTGTCCGGCAACCACCGCCCCAGCGCCGCCATGGCCGCGGATTACTGCTCCTATCCGGTCGCCTCGATAGAAGCGGTCGACATTACCGGGCCTGACAAACCCCCGCTTGGCGTGTCACCACCGTAGCGGGCCGTTGTGTGTCTATCCGATAGTCGGGACAATCCCGCTTCACACAGACACACACGGAGAATCGAAATGAACCGCCCCGCCCGCACGCTCCCCCACCTCCGCCGGCTCGTCGCCGCCGCCGCGATTGGCCTCGCCGGCACGCTCGCCGTCGCGCCGGACGCCCAGGCCGCCCCGCCCGCGCCCGCCGCCGTCTGGGTCAAGTTCGACCAGCTCCCCCGCCGCGTCCGCGACACGATCGACCGCGAGCGCGGCACGCACGACCTCCGCCAGATCCTCCGCGTCAGCAGCGGCGGCCGCCCGTTCTACCGCGTCATCATCGACGACCGCGGCCGCGAGGACCGCGTCGTCTTCGTCTCCGAGCTCGGCACGATCATGAAGCGCACCGAGGTCCCCGACCTCAACTTCGGCCACGGCGACAACGAGCGCTGGGTCTTCTACCGCGACCTCCCCCGCGAGGTCCGCGACGCCCTCGACCGCGCCCGCGGCGGGCGCGAGGTCAAACAGGTCTGGTTCGTCCGCCGCGACAACCGCGAGTTCTACCGGTGCATCGTCGAGCAGCGCGGCGACGACGTCGCCTTCCGCATCGGGCCCAGCGGCAAGCTCCTCTCGATCGACGAGGTGGAAGACGTCGCCGTCGGCGCTGCCGAGGCCCGCCGGTTCGAGATCGAGCGCGAGCGGTGGGTCAAGATCGAGGACGTCCCCCGCCCCGTCCGCAAGGCGATCGACGACGAGTTCGGCCGCCGCGAGGTCCGCCGGGTCATCTTCGTCGAGCGCGGCGGGCGGCAGTTCTACCGCGTCGTCACCGACGACAAGGTCGTCCGCGTGTCGGAAGACGGCTACGTCTACCGCGACCGCGAGATCGCCGACGTCGCCTACGGCCCCGAGACCTGGGAAAGCCCGTACGGCCGCGAAGTCTGGGTCAAGTACGCGACCGTCCCGCGCGACGTGAAGGAGACGCTCGACCGCGAGCGCAAGGGGCGCGAAGTCAAGCAGATCTTCCACGTCGAGCGCGGCCGCTTCGACTATTACCGCGCGATCATCGACACCCGCGGCGACGACACCGCCGTCCGCATCGCCGCCAACGGCAAGCTCCTCGCCCGCGAGGACGTCGAGGACACGGCGATCGGCGGCGACGAGATCCGCGACCACGGCGCCCGCGAGGAGTGGGTCAAGTACGCCACCCTCCCCCGCCCCGCCCGCGACGCCCTCGACCGCGAGCGCGGCCGCGAGGAGGTCCTCAAGATCGTCCGCGTCGACACCGGCGGCGGCCGTTCCTACTACCGCTGCACGATCGACTCGCGCCCGTACCCGACCGTCGTCCGCATCAGCGAGGACGGGCGGACGATGCGGGAGCGGTGACCCCCTGCCGTGCGCAGCACCCGCTTGCGGGTTAGCGGGCACGCCGGGCCGCGAATACCAAGGTCCCCAAACGTTTACGGGCGCCAATCCATTTGGCGCCCGTCAATGTTTGGCGTCACTCGTTTTCGCGGGTGAACCGGCCCGCTAACCCGCAAGCGGGTGTGCTTCGCACACGTTCCCGCGCGTGCCGTCACGCGTTCGCTGTCTTAATCTCCGCGTACACGATCTCCGACGCGTACAGCGACTTCGCCGTCGCCACCACATTTCCCCCCGGGTCGATGATCGTCGAGAATCCGTACCCGCGCCACGCCTGCTTCCGGTCCACCGCCCAGTTCGCCCCGACCAGATAATGCTTGAACGGCGCCACCCGCGCCGGCAACCGGTGGTAGAACCACTCGGCCGGGTGCTCGTCGTCGACCCACGCGATCGGGTACAGCAGCGCCCACAGGTTGTGCGGCTGATACTTCTCCAAAATCGTGTGGATGTCGAAGCAGATCGCCAGCCCCACCCGCCCGTACTCCGTGTCGACCGGCGTCACCCCCAGATCCCCCGGCGTCGCCCACGACTGCTCCGGGTGCGGCCACGGCGTCAGCTTCCGGTAGTGCGCCACAAGCTTCCCCGACGGCGCGGCCAGGCACACCGTGTTGAAGTACCGCGGCTGCGGCTTCTGCCGGTCTACCTCCAGCAGCGGCACCGTGACGTACGCCCCGAGCCGCTTCGCCAGCGCCGCGAAGTGATCCGTCGTCGGCCCCGGAACCGCCTCGGCGAACGGCCCCGGGTCCTTCCCGTTCGGAAACGCCTTGTCCATCAGCCACCCGGCGCAGTGCCAGTTCGTCTTCAGGTCCTGCGACAGGTAACCGGTGATCGCGGTCTCGGGCAGCACGATGATCTTCGCGCCGTTCCTGGCCGCCTCCTCGCACAGCGCCGTGAACTTCTTCCGGTTGCCCGCGACGTCGCCGAGCTCGGACGAGGCTTGGATCGAGGCGACCCTGACGGTCTTGGGCGGGCCGGCGCGAGCGGCCGGCGCGTCGGCGGCGCGCAGCGCCTTCGGCACGACAATCGCGGACGCGGTCAACGCGGCGAGGGCGGATCGGCGGGAGAGCATGGTTCCTCCTGATGCGGCGACGTGGACGCGCGGGCGGGACGCCCGCGATACGTTAATCGACCGGACACGCTGCCGCGCGGCGAAGTTGGCCCCCGTTACGACCCCGTGACATTCCGCGTTAAGATGTCCGCCCTATGACGGTCACCGAAAAACTCGCCGCCCTCGGCATCACCATTCCCGCCATGACGGTCCCGCTCGGCGCTTACGTCCGCGCCAAGCGCTCGGGCAACCTGCTCTTCGTCGCCGGCCAACTCCCCATGAAAGACGGCAAGCTCACCTCGTCCGGGGCGGTGCCGTCCCCGGTGAGCGTCGACAAGGCCGCCGACGCCGCCAGGCAGTGCGCCGTCAACGCCATCGCCGCCGCCGGGAGCGTCGTCCCGATCGACTCGCTCGCGGGCGTCCTGCGCGTCGCGGTCTTCGTGCAGTCCGCCGACGGCCTGGCCGATCAGCCCAAGGTCGCCAACGGCGCCTCCGAATTCCTGCTCGACGTGTTCGGCGAGTCGGGGCGCCACGTTCGGACTGCGGTAGGGGTCAACGCGCTCCCGATGGACGCGACCGTCGAAGTCGAAGTCATCTTTGAACTCGCAAGTCAATCGGATTAACCACATGGCCGGGTTTCGGGCCTCCATTTACCCCTCTCCACCTCCGAGCCCTCCGTGTCCTCCGTGGCGCAAATCTCGCGCGAATCCGCGCATTTGCAAAAACCCCTCCCCCCTCTACAATGCGGGGCTCCCAATCGGGAACGCCGGGAAGGGCGTCCCGTGGGGTCCGGATTTGCCGATTCCCTGTGACAATCGCAAATCGGCAACCGACAATCGCAACCCGCGCGAGGACATATGGCTGACCAAGAACAGGCCGGCGACACCGCCACCGAAGAGCAGGATTTCCAGTACGCCGTCAAGGTCGAAGACCTCGGCCCCGGCACCAAGAAGGTGTCCGTCGAGATCCCCGAGGACCGGATCAAGTCCGTCCTCGAAGACCAGTTCAAGGACCTCCGCCGCGAGGCCGCCATCCCGGGCTTCCGGCCCGGCCACGCCCCGCGCAAGCTGATCGAAAAACGCTTCGCCTCCGACGTCAAGGACCAGGTCCGCCGCACGCTCATCTCCGAGTCGTACGAGCAGGCCCTGGAGAAGAACAGCCTGAACGTCATCGGCGAGCCCGACTTCGAGGACCCCGACAAGATCCAGCTCCCCGACGCCGGCGCACTGAGCTTCTCGTTCACCGTCGAGGTCCAGCCCGAGTTCACCATCCCCGACCTCGCCGGCGTCAAGGTCAAGAAGCCGCGCATCGAGATCAAGGACGAGAACGTCGACCAGGCCCTGGCGAACCTGCGCGAGCAGCAGGGCAACCTGGCGCCCGTCGAGGACCGCGGCGTCGAGCCCAAGGACTTCCTCCTTGCCGACGTCACCGTCAAGTCGGAAGGCAACGTCGTCGCCCAGCAGCACGACTCCCAGATCGTCGCCCGCGCCGGCCGGGTCGCCGGCGTCCAGGTCGACGACCTCGACAAGCAGCTCGCCGGCCTCAAGCCCGGCGAGTCCCGCACCCTCACCCTCACCGCCCCCGACACCCACCCGAGCGAACAGCTCCGCGGCAAGTCCCTCGAGGTCGAGATCGCCCTCAAGGACCTCAAGAAGCTCGAGCTCGCCGAGATCGACGACGCCTTCCTCGAAGAGCTCGGGTTCACCAACGAGGCCGAGCTCCGCGACGCCCTCCGCGAGCAGATGTCCGAGCGGATCAACTACGACGTCGCCGAGGCCATGCGGAACCAGGTCCGCCAGTACCTCCTCGACAACATCAAGTTCGAGCTCCCCTCCAAGTTGTCGGCCAAGCAGACGGACCGCGTCGTGCAGCGCCGCTACGTCGACCTGCTGATGCGCGGCATGCCCCGCGAGCAGATCGATGCCAACGTCGAGCGCCTCGGCGCCGGCGCGGCCGACGAGGCCAGCCGCGAGCTCAAGCTCTTCTTCATCCTCCAGAAGCTGTCCGCCGACCAGGGCGTCGACGTCGACGAGGCCGAGCTGAACGGCCGGATCGCCATGCTCGCCGTCCAGAAGGGCCGCCGCCCCGAAAAGCTCAAGGCCGAGATGGCCAAGGACGGCTCGCTGTCGAACCTCTACCTCCAGCTCCGCGAACAGAAGGCCTTGGACAAGGTCATCGAGGGCGCCCAGGTCGAAGAGGTCGACATGTCCGCCCAGCAAGCCCAGGACGCCGCCGCCCCGGGCGCGGAGAAGACGGAGTAATCCGTCATGACCCGCTTTGGTTGAACACTACGGTGGGGCAGACGGAAACGTCTGCCCCACCGTTTTTCGTTGACCCGTAGGGTGGGCACCGCCCACCGCTCGCGCGACGTGCGCCGCGTGTTTGGTCGGCGCGCGTCAACCCGATCACCCCTCTCCCGTATACTCCCCACCATGTCCACCAAGCTCCAGGCCCCCAAGGGGTTCGAAGACGTCCTCCCCGCCGACTCGTGGAAGTGGCAGGCCGTCGAGCGCGTCGCCCGCGACACCGCCGCCCTCTACCACTTCGAAGAGATCCGCACCCCTGTCCTCGAGCACACCGCCCTCTTCCACCGCGGCGTCGGCGAGACGTCCGACATCGTCCACAAGGAAACCTTCACCTTCACCGACCGCGGCGGCGAATCCATGACCCTCCGCCCCGAGGGCACGGCCGGCGTCGTCCGCGCCGCGATCGAGCACAACCTCGTCGCCCAGGAAGGCTCGCGCGCCAAGGTCTTCTACCTCGGCGCCAACTTCCGCTACGAGCGCCCCCAGAAGGGCCGCCTGCGCCAGCACCACCAGTTCGGCGCAGAATCTTTCGGCATCGCCGACCCCGCCGCCGACGTCGAGTGCATCCTCCTCCAGATGGACTTCTACCGGCGCGTCGGCCTGAAGGACCTCGCCCTTCAGGTCAACTCGCTCGGCGACGCCGAATCCAAACAACGCTACCGCGACCTCCTCGTCGCCTTCCTCGGCCCCAAGAAGGACCAACTCAGCGAAGACTCCCAGCGCCGCCTGGGCGAAAACCCCCTCCGCATCCTCGACTCGAAGGACCCGCGCGACAAGGACGCCGTCGTCGGCGCGCCCCCCGCCGCCGAAGCGCTCTCCGACAAATCCCGCAAGCACTTCGACGAAGTCCAACGGCTCTTGGGTCAGTCCACAATGGACAATGGGCAATGGGCAATCAACCCCTCCCTCGTCCGCGGCTTCGACTACTACACCGAAACCCTCTGGGAAGTCACCGCCTCCGGACTCGGCGCCCAAAACGCCATCGGCGGCGGCGGCCGCTACGACAACCTCGTCGAAATGCTCGGCGGCCGGCCCACCCCCGGCGTCGGCTTCGGCTCCGGCCTCGAGCGCCTCCTCATCGCCCTCGAAGCACAGGCCGTCGCCCTCCCCGACCCCCGCAAGCCCCTCGTCTGGCTCGTCTACCACGGCGAACCCGCCCGCGCCGCCCAGTGGCAACTCCTCGCCGCCCTCCGCGCCGCCAACGTCCCCGCCGACATGGACCACGCCGGCCGATCCGTCAAAGCCCAGTTCAAACTCGCCGACCGCGAAAAGGCCCGCTGGGTCGTCACAGTAGGCGACGCCGAACTCGCCGCGAAGACGGTCGTCCTCAAAGACCTCTCAACGGGAGAGCAGTCGACGCTTCCCCGCGCCGACGCGATTGCAAAACTCGCGACCCAATGACCGACCCCCCCGACGGAGAACTCGGTCACTGAAGTGACCAAGCCTTGCGACCGCGCGCCATCAGTCTTCTCTCTGCGCCCCCTCCGCGCCCTCTGCGTCTCTGCGGTGAGTCTTCTTCCCCCGCGCCCTCAGAGCGCCCACTGCCCCCCCACCGCGCTCACCACCACCCGCTCCGCCTTGCTCCCCGCCACCTCCATCAGCCGCTCCATCGGCTCCCCCGTCGGCTCATGACTCAGCCGAAACGTGCTGTGGTGCATCGGCAGAATGAAGTCCGCGTTCATCTGGTCCGCCATCTGCCACGCCTGTTCCGGCGTCGCGTGCGAGTGCACCCACGGGTTGTAGCCCCCGATCCCCACGATCGCCAGGTGCGTCCGCCCGCGGTCGTGCGCCACGTCCCGGAAGTGCTCCCCGTACGCCGAGTCCCCGCCGTAAACCACCCGGTGCCGCGGCCCCCCGCGCGTCTCGAGAATGTACGCGTTGTACCCCCGGTGCGCATCGTAGAACGACCGCGCCCCCCAGTGCGCCACGCGCTGCGCCGTCACCGTGATTGCACCGGCCGTCGCCCGCTCGCCCCACCGCAGTTCGGTAATCTTCCGATACCCCAAATCGCGCAGCAGGTCGCTCGTCCCGTCGGATGTGATCACCGGCGTCGCCTTCGGCAACCGCGTCAGCGTCGGCCGATCCAAATGATCGTAATGTGCGTGTGAAATGAGGATCAGGTCGATCGGCGGCAACTCCTCGATCGCCAGCGCCGGCAACACGTGCCGCCGGGGCCCACCCGTCACCAGCCCCAGCCCGATCCCCACCCGATTCGCGAACACCGGATCCGTCAGCACCGTCATCCCGCCCACCCGGATGAGCACGGTCGCATGACCCAGCCACGCCGCCGCCAACCCCTCGTTTTCCCAACTCGACAAATCCGGCCGCCGCGGCGCCGCCGGCGGCACGTTCAACTGATCGAACCACCGCAACCGCCCCCGCCCCCGCCCCAGGAAATCCGCCACGCGCAGGATCTTTGTGCTGTGCTTGATCGAGTCCGTCAGCGTCTTCCACCGGGGCGTCTTCACGAAAATGCGATCCTCCACAATGTGCGAGGATTGTAATACGCCGAGCGGCGAAAAGAGTTTGCAACTACTCGATCTGGGCCCCGACCGGGTAATGGTCGCTCGCGTACGTCGCCAATCGGTCGTACTCGATCCACGCGTCCTTCAATCGCTCGCGCGCGAACCCGTGCGCGAAGATGTAATCCACGCGCTGTCCGGGGAACTGCGTGGTGAACGTGCCGTGCGTGTCGGCATACTCGCCTCGCGCCGCCCGCAGCGTGTCGACGTACCCCGCCGCCTCGATCGCGCCCACAACGCGCCGCGGGATCGTCCCGCCGTTCGCCGCCGCCTGCTCGCGCGTGCTCGGCTTGCACTTGTCGAGGTCGATCCGCTGGTGCGGGCTGTTCGCGTTGAAATCCCCCAGCAGGACGTGCGGCGTCCCCGCCTTCCTCAACCCCTCGAACTCCGCCAGCACGATCCCGATCTCGCGCTCGCGGACCTGCTCGTGCTCCTCGCCCGCCCGGGCCTGCAAATGAACCACCCCGAAGTGCCACGGCGTGCCGCGCGGGTCGAACACCGTCGCCCGCAGCAGCGACTTGGTCAACCCCGGGCGCATCGGCGCGAAGTCGATCGACTCCCCGATCGCAAGCCGCGACAGCAGCGCCACCGACCCCTTGTTCCCCGGCGCGTGCACGACGTCCATCTTCGTCCGCCGGGCCACGCGGTCCAGCACGGCCGGGTCGTCCGCTTCGACCAGCGCCACCACGTCCGCGTTCTGAGCCAGGATCACCTCGATCAGCGGGTCCGCGCGCCCCTCGCCGCCGTCGAGAATGTTGTACGAAAAGATGCGCATCGTCCCACCGATGATCGGAACGCGCCCGCGATTGTCAATCCGCTCACCGTCGCGATTCCCCGTTCCAGTCGCACCGTCCGACCCGTTATCGGACTACCCCAGTTTAACTTCGAAAGAAAACGTTTGCTCTTGATGAGGGTGAATCGTAGTTTGTGCGTGGGGTTGCGACTCTCGCCGGTCGCAGTCGGGCGGAACGAGGAGACGACCATGAACGGGCATGCGACGACGACGAATGCGCGGATGGGCGAACTGCTGCAGGGCCTCGGCAAACTCTCCGAGCACGACATTCACGAGGTCCTCGCCGAGCAGCGATCGTGGCCCCGGCGGTTCGGGGAGATCGCCGTCACCCTCGGGTTCTGCGAGCCCGAGCACGTGTGGTCCGCCTGGTGCCGCCAGCTCGACGTCCAGTCGCCCGGCGCGACCCTCGACCTTGACGAGATCGGCATCGACGCCCAAGCCGTCGACCACCTGCCCGCCCACCTCGCCCGGTCGCTCAAGGCCGTGCCCCTCCGCTTCCACGAGGGCCGCCTGATCGTCGCCGTCGCCGACCCGGCGCGCGTCAGCGCCGCCGACCTGACCGCCCACCTCGGCATCGACATCCGGTGCGTCCGCGCCCGTGAACACCAGGTGGACCGCATGCTCGAGAAGTACTACGCGCCCGCCGTCGACGCGGCGTGACTCGGCCGCGGGGGGCCGTACAAACCCGGCGATCCAAACAGTTCAAACCACCGGCCCGCGAGGCGCATCCTGCGCCCCGCGGGTCATTAGGTTTGGCGGACCTCACCCCTCGGCCGCCCCCCGCGCCTGCCGCATCTCCTCCTCCGTCAGCGGCACCACGTCCGGATCCGCGTCGGCATCCGCATCCCCCGGCAGCGGCGCCAGCACGATCTGCGGCCTGAGCTGCCGGATCTTCCCCGCCAAACTCTGCTGCTGCGCGAAGATCTCCCGGTTCACGGACGAGATCGCGCGATCGTCGGCCCGGTAGATGTCGCCCGTCAGCGTCCGCGCGATCGCGCCCTCGACGTGCGCCGCCCGGCAGCACTCCTGCCAGTCACACCGCACGACCACGTTGACCCCCCCCGGGCCGTACGTGAGCAGGCCCCACCGCGGTGGCAAATCCTTCTTCTGCACCACCCCCGCCGGCGCCAGGATGTAGTGCAAGTTCGCCATCGGCTGCATCAGGCACGCCTTGAACTTCCCGAGCCCCACCGCCTGTTTGAGCGCGTGCTGTTGCAGGCGCTCCGGGTACCGCCGCTGCACCTTCATGTTCCGCTTGCGCTCGGTCAGCGCGAGTTCCATTTGGCCGTCGTGCGAGTGATCGCGCAGAAAGTCCGCCCGCGTCGCCTTGCACTCGACGAAGCAGACCTGCTGCAGCTCGCGCTGGAGCCCCAGGTAATTTTGGTACGGCCGAAACAGCCCCGTGCCGACCGCGTCGATGATCCCCAGCGGCTTAAGCCGCACCTCGGCCGCGATGCACCGGTAGCCCATCTTGAACAGCCACCGGCAGGCTTCCTTCTTCAGCGTCTTGTGCAGTTCCGTTTCGCCGGGCATGTCTCAGGCACTCCGTTGCCGTGCGTCCCCGCGTCAAATGTTAAACGCGTGTTCG
>DATHXE010000391.1:0-8936 GCA_035459845.1 Tepidisphaeraceae bacterium
GGGGCGGGTCGCGTACGACATCGTCGCCGCGCGCAAGCGCCTGCTGGCGGCCGAGGAGCAGGAACAGTTCGCGGCCGTCGAGACGCTGCGGGCGGCGGCCGTGCAGTACTACGACCTGGTGCTGGCGCAGATCCAGCTGGCGAACGCGCGGCAGGCGGTCTCCGAGGGTGACGAGCTGCTGCGGATCACGCGGGTCCGCGCCGAGCGGGGGACGGGGCTGGCGGCCGACCACACGCGGGCGCGGGCCGTGCTGGCCGGGCGGCAGCAGGACCTGGCCGTCGCGGCGGGCGCGTTCTACCAGGCGTCGATCCGCCTGGCGACGACGCTCCACCTCGAGCCGTCGGTCACGCTCGTCCCGCGGGCGGACCGGCTCGCGCCGACGCGCCTGGTGCGCGAGGACCTGCCGATCGAGGACCTGCTGGCGATCGCGGTGACGTGGCGGCCGGACCTGCGGGCGGTGCGGACGCTCGCCGACGCCGCCGGGGCCGAGTCCGGGTCGGCGACGTGGGGCACGGTCTTCCCGCAGGTCAGCGCGGCGTACCAGTTCTCCGGCGTCGCGTCGGATTCGACGCTGGGCGACTTCGGCCTGCACGAGCAGAACCGCGCGGCGGTCGGCGCGAGTTGGAGCTTCGGGCTGGCGACGCCCGGGCAGATCCGCACGGCCGAGGCGCTGGCCCGGCAGGCCGGGCTGGAGGTGGAGCGGCAGTTCGACGCCGTACGGGCGCAGGTCGTCCGCGCCGCGCAGGAGAGCGCGACGAACGCCCGGCTGATCCCGATGGCCCGCGAGCAGGTGACGGCGGCCGAGGAGTCGCTCCGCCTGACCGAGGCGAACCTCAAGGCCGGCACGGTGCTGACGCTCGACGCGCTGCAGTCGGCCGACCTGGTGAACGACGCCCGCCTGCGCTACGCCAAGGCGGTCGCGGCGTACAACGCGTCGCAGGTGAACCTGCTGGCGGCGCTCGGCCTGATCGACGCGGAGCGGCTGCGTGCCGCGCCGCCGCCCGTTCCCCCCGCCGCCCCCGCGCCGACGACGCGACCGGCCGGCGAGTGATCGCCGGTGCTATCATGAGCACGAACCCGACGGCCCTCGACGCATCCCCATCGGCCGCCGTCGGGTCGTCAACAGTCGCCGACATCGGCCGTCGATGCGTCATCAACGATGACCGTTGCGCCACAATCGGCGGCCGTCGCGTCACTCACGACGAACCTTGCGCCACCCACCGCCGCCGTCGCGCGACGTGTCTCGTCCGTTGCGTCATCGCGGGGGACGATTCCGCCGACGCGCGCCGGACACGCCCAATTCAGAGGACCCCGGACGGGCTGCGCCCGGCGGTGAAATCTCCCCCCCGGAAGACCGCCTTGCATAAGCTGGCCGGCGCTGGCCGGCGCTCTTATGGCCGGGGGTAACGTTCCCGGGCGCCGCGGTCACCGCTTCCCCACCGCAACGACTCAGCCGCCCCGCTCGGTGCGTCGCTTAACCCATCCAAAGTCCGGCTCGGCGTACACGTCGTAGTCGGGATCCCCGCGCGCGTATTCGAGCGGCAGCCAGTCGACGATGGCCGCGTCCAGGCGCAGCAACGGGCGCCGCGTCCGGTGCGCCCTCCGCGTCCTCCGCGTCAGCCCGCCGCAGGCGCGAGCGGCGCGGCCGGCCGGAGCGGCGGGCGCGCGAACGCGGGCCGGGTGCTTGGTCACCCGGCCCGCGCGTCGTGTCCGTCGTTCTCGACCGTCCCCCCCCTGCCGCCGTCACAGCAACAGCTGGAACTGCACGCGGATGTACACCTGGTCTTCGCCCGCGCCGCTCAGGATGTCGGCGCTGGTGAAGTTCGCCGGTGAGCCGTTGGGCAGCCAGCCGACGTCGCACTGCACCTTGGCCGAGTGCCCGCGGAGGTAGTAGTTCAGGCCCGCGGTCAACTCGCAGAACTCGGTCTCGCCGCTGGTGCCGGACGAGTCGAGCGCGAGCATCGACCACCGCCCGAACACTTCCCACTGCGGGTTGA
Source organism: Tepidisphaeraceae bacterium (assembly GCA_035459845.1). GTDB lineage: Bacteria > Planctomycetota > Phycisphaerae > Tepidisphaerales > Tepidisphaeraceae > DASPKW01. The sequence goes on from DATHXE010000391.1 coordinate 1,998, forward strand.
CCAGGTACCCGAGCTGGGCGAGGAACCCCAGGTCGTGGACGTCCTCGCTGCCGTTGGCCGAGGTGTACCGGCCGGTGACGGCGGCGGTGGCGGCGAACGCGCCGGTCTCGAACTGGGCGTCGGCCGCCCAGCGGACCACGTCGACGTCGCCGTTCTGGCTCCAGTCGAACCCGGCCCCGATCACGAGCAGGTCCTTCTTGTTGCCCAGCGCGCTGGGGTCGCCGTACGACTTCCAATCGCCGAAGACCTTGAAGTTGACGCGCGAGTACACGCCGAAGTCGAACGGGTTGGTGCCCGGGTCGCGGAAGTCGGTGTTGCGGCTCTGGTACCCGTCGGAGAACCCGACGAGCGCCTGCAGGTTGCCGTCCTTGCCGTTGTCGTACTCGAGCTGGACGGCCTGCGAGTAGGCGTCGCCGCCGAACAGGGCCTCGGCCACGAGCGACCGCTCGACGCCGAGCAGGCGCTTCGAGCTGCCCATCGTCTCGACGTACACGAACTGCTTGACCGTGCCGGCCCGGACCGCGAACTGGTCGGCGAACTGGTACTTGACCCACGCCTCTTCGAGGATCAGCGACCCGCCGGTCGCGACGGTGCCGTTCTCGCCGCCGATCGTCGTCGTGCTGTCGGCCCGGTTGGTGGCCCAGACGAACCCGTAGCTGATCGCCTTGGAGAACGCGTGGCCCTCGAGGCCGAACTTGAGCCGGCGGACCTCGAACCCGCTCTGCGTGTTGTCGGTCCCCTGCGACTTCTGCTGGTCGCGCCAGTTGGTCGCGTAGCGGAACTGAAAGTGGATCGACGGGCTGAGCGAGAAGTTCCCGTCCGCGCTGCGGATCTGGAACTTGTCGTCGACGTACCCGCCGTAGAACGCGCCGGTCTCGGCCAGCAGGTTGGTGCGCCGGTCGGCGTCGCGGAGGACCGAGTCGACGGCGGTCTCGACGTCGGCCTGGGTGTAGGCGGGCTCCGCCGCCTTCTTCTGTTCGAGCTGTTCGACCTTGGCCCTAAGGGCCTCGATCTGGGCCTGCATGTCGGCCGCGGTCGGGTCGGCCGCGTGGGCGGCGCCCGTCACGCCCAGGCCGATCGTCACGGCCGCGAGCAGCGCGGGAATGGTCCGTCGCTTGGTCATCTCAGAGTCTCCTAATCCCCGGGCACCCGACTCGCGGACGCCCGCTTGTTGCCGGCCATCACGGTGGCCTTCATTGCCTCTACGGGCAATACGAGCCACGCAGGATAGGCCGACGCGCTAACGGGAGACGATGCTCGTGTTAAGAACGGATGAGACTGGTGTGAGGTGAGGTCTCGCGACGGGAATCGACTCGCTTCTGGCATGCTCACTGAAGTGAGCACACCGCGCCCCCCTTAATCCCGCGATGCCCGACGGGCTCGGGACCGACCGAAGACGATGGGCGCCGCGACGCCTACGAGCGCCAGCACGCCCGGTTCGGGCGCGGGCGTCGGCGCGACCGCCTGGATCCCGCCGAGCCACGCCTGGGCGATCAGGTCGTGCCCCGCCTGCGTCGGGTGCATCTTGTCCGTGCCCAGGTACATGTACGGCGACGGGTCCGGCTGGAACGGCCCGTACATGTCGACCCACGTCAGGTTCGGGCCCGAGAGCACGGGCAGGATGTCCGTGTTGAACTTGCGCACGCGGTCGTCGCGCCCGTCGCGCAAATTCGGGATGATCGTGCCGACGATGAGGTGGGCCAGCGGTGCGTACCCGCGGACGGCCGTGATCAGCCGGTTCATGCGGTACTGCACCTGCCCGGTGCTTAGCAGGAAGTTCTTCTCGACGTCGTTCACGCCGACGTTGAGCAGGATGTAAGTGCTGGCCGAGTTGACGCCCGGCGTGTCCATGATCGTCGGGAGGTTCTCGTACAAGCCCGCCGCGGGCGAGCCGACGTTGGTCCCGTCGATCAGGTAGCCGGGGAAGCCTTTGACCGCGAGCGTCGCCGGCGCGTACCCGGACCGGGTCAGCCCGGCCGTCAGCGGGGCGACCTGCATTGCCTGGTAGGTAATCGAATCCCCCAGGAAAAACAGCTTGATCGGCGGCGGCGTCGTCACCGCGGTGGCGGTCGGCGCCACCATTGCCATTGCGCAAAACCAAACGCTCAAGGAGAACCAGACCCGCTTCATCACAAACCCGCTTTCGTTCGCATTTATGGGGAAAATCGGCCCCGCCCATGGGCCTCCGCCGGGGCGCAATGATAGCGTCCGGCGGGCTCGGGCGGAAGTGAAAACGCGCGCCCCCGTTTACGTAGCCGCGACCCGGAGCGGCGAGCTTCAAGCGAGCCCGGAGGGGAGCGCGTTTCGCACGAATACGCAGACGCGCTCCCCTGCGGGCGGCGCTGTCGCTTGCCCTGCGGGTCGCGGCTAAACGGGGACTGCGGGGCGATTCACCGCCCGAGCGCGGCGCTCGCGGGGGATGCCGGTACGGGCGCGGCACGCGTGCCCGACGGCGCCCCGCCCGTCACCGCGGCCTCGATCAGCGTCGCGCTCTTGGCCCGCGCCCCCATCAGCTCGATCGCGGGCGGGACCATGCCCAGCATCAGCACCCCGCCCACGCTGAGCGCCACCGCCAGCAGGATCGGGAGCGGCCCGCGCTCGGCGCCGGGCGGGTAGGGGTGGGCCTCGAGGATGTGGGGCCCGCCCAGCAGGCCGCCGGAGTGCGGGTGCGTCTCGGGGTGTTCGTGCACCGCGTGGGCGCCGGCCGGCTCGACGATCGCGTGCCCGGCCTGGAGGTGAACGTCCTCCCCGCGCAGGAACAGGTGGGCGACGATCTTGAGGTAGTAGGCCGCGGACACGGCCGCGTTCACGACGGTGATCACGACGAGCCAGGTCATCGCGGTCGACGCCGCCCCGCCCCCGGTCGCCGCCCCGAGCGCCGGCTTGATCAGCATCACCTTCCCGATGAACCCGACCGTCAGCGGGAGCCCGATCAGGCTGAAGCAGCAGATCGACATCGCCAGCGCGAGCGGGACGTGGCGGCGGCCGTGGCCGGCGATGTCCTCGAACGTCTCGGCCGAGTTCTTCCCGTCGCGCCCGGGCAGGAGCATCAGCACGCCGAACGCGCCGACGTTCATGACCCCGTACGCGGCGAGGTAGAACAGCACGGCCATCAGCGCGTCGCCGCGCCGGTCGGCCGGGCCGACGCCCAGCGCCGCGAGCGCGACGAGCATGTACCCCGTGTGGGCGACGGAACTGTAGGCCAGCGTCCGCTTGACGTTGTACTGGAGCAGGCCGAGCACGTTCCCGACCGTCATCGTGATGATCGCGAGCACGAAGAGCAGGCCGGTGCCGTTGGCCTTCACGAGCGGCTCGGGGAGCGCCCACGCCGACCCGCCCAGCGCGAACAGCAGTTTCACGAGCGCGACGAACCCGGTCGCCTTGGGGACGAACGACAGGAACGCCGTCACCGGCGTGGCGGCGCCCTGGTACACGTCGCCCGCGTAGAAGTGCAGCGGCGCCGCCGCCATCTTGAACGCGAACCCCGCGACCAGCATCAGCACCGCGAGCGTCTGCCACGGGTTGAGCACCGGGGCTTCGGTCACCCCGACCCCGGCGCGGATCTTCTGGCCGATCTCGTACAAGTTCGTCGACCCGGTCGTCCCGTACAGGTAGCTGAACCCGAACAGCATGACGGCGGCGGCCATCGCGCCGAGGAAGAAGTACTTGACCCCCGCCTCCTGCGCGACCGGCGCCCGGCGCGACAGACTGACCATCACGTACGTCGGGATCGACGCCATCTCGATCCCGAGGAACAGGAGCATGATGTCGTTCGCCCCGGCGACGAGCGACGCGCCGGCGAGCGACAGCAGCATGAGCCCGAAGAACTCGCCCGCGTCCTGTTCGAACTGAAGCGCGGTGTTGCCGGTCGAGTCGCGGTTGGTCGGCCAGGCGAGCAGGACGAGCATCGCCCCGACGCCCGCGACGATCAGCTTGACGTACTCGGCGAACTCGAACGCCCGGACCGTCCCGTACGCGGCCCCGGCGGTCGTGCCCGCGGGGAACCCGCCGAGCGAGTCGTACTGCGTGCCGGCCGTCCCGCCCTCGCGCACGCCCACGCGCGACCACTGGATCAGGAACACCGCCAGCAGCGCGACCATCGCGACCCACGGCGCCGCCCGCCGGGCCCCGGCCTTGTTCGACAGCCCGACCATGAACAGCAGCGCCGCCGCCACGATCAGCACCAACTCCGGCAGCAGCAGGGATACGAGTGAGGTCATGGCGATGCGCGGTAGTGCGGAACTTCGGGGACGGTTAAAACGAAAACCGAAAAGACGTAAAGGCGGACGGCTGCTTTACGTTTTTCGTCTTTTCGTTTTCAGACTTCACGAACGACTTTCGACTCACAACAGAACGATCAACAGGATCACCACGATCCCGAACACCATCGACGCGGCGTACCCTTGGAGAAAGCCGCGCTGCGTGGTCAGCTTCAGCGTGAACCCGCCGAACTGCGGGACGAACCCGATCAGCCAGAGGATCCCGTCGATCACCAGCCGGTCGATCGCGTAGAAGAACCGGCCCAGCGCCTTGAGGGGCTCGACGAACAACGCGGCGTACACCTCGTCGACCCAGTACTTGTTCTCGACCGCGCGGGTCACGCCCGGCATCGCGGCCGCGAGCCGGTCCGCCGCCCGGCGGTTCTTCAGGTGCATGTAGTAGGCCAGCCCGATCCCCACCAGCGCGATGATCCCGCTGGCGATCGCCATCAGCAGGTGGTGCGAGTGTTCCTGCTCGACCACGTCCGGATCGCGGCGGACCTGGTGCTGGCCGAGGTTCACCGGGTTGACCGGGTGCGCCGCCGCGGCCGCGGTGCCGGCGGGCTCGGGCGCGATCGTGGGCGTCGCGGGCGCGCTCGTCACGGCCACGGCCGGCGCGGCCTTGTACGCCGCGACGTTGTACGCCTGTGAAAGCGACGGGCTGCGCCCCAGGAACCCGCCGAGCGTGTCGCCCCGCGCGAGCAGGAACCCGACGATCACCGACCCGACCGCCAGCACGATCAGCGGCATGATCATAATGCCGGGCTCGTGGTCGTGGTGGTCGTGGTGGCCGTGGCCGTACGTCTGGGCCTGGTGCGCGCCGGTCGCCAGATGCTCGTCCACCCCGGAATGTTTCGTGTCGCCCGCATGGACGGCCGCGGCGGACGAGGTGGCGTGGGCGTCGTCCTCGATGATGTCCGGGTGGGCGTCGTCCGGCGCCGCCGGCACCACCGTGGGCCCCTCGAACACGCGGAAGTACAGGCGGAACGTGTAGTACGCCGTCAGGAACGCCGTCAGCAGCAGCACGCCGCCGAGCAGCTTCGAGTGTTCCCACGCGGCGGCGATGATCGCGTCCTTCGAGTAGAAGCCGGACAGGAACGGGAACCCGGCCAGCGCCGCGCACCCGATCAGCATCAGCCAGCGCGTCTTGGGGAGCACGCGCTTCAGGCCCGACATCTTCCGCATGTCGAGCTCGCCGAGCATCGCGTGCATGACCACGCCGCTCGACAGGAACAACAGCGCCTTGAAGAACGCGTGGGTGACGAGGTGGAACGCCCCGGCGACCGGCGCGAGCACGCCGACCGCCACGAACATGAATCCGAGCTGGCTGACAGTCGAGTACGCGAAGACCTTCTTGAGGTCGAACTGGCGCATCGCGATCGTCGCCGCGAGCAGCGCCGTGACCGCCCCGACGACGGCGACCGTCACCAAACTGACCGGCGTGGCGGCGAACAGTACGCCGCACCGGGCGATCATGTACACGCCCGCCGTCACCATCGTGGCCGCGTGGATCAGCGCGCTGACCGGCGTCGGGCCTTCCATCGCGTCCGGCAGCCAGACGTACAGTGGGAACTGCGCGCTCTTGCCGATCGCGCCCAGCAGCAGGCAGAACGGGATCCAGTCCAGCGCCTGGCGCTGGAACACGGTGAGCCCGGCCGGCGCGTTGCCCGTGAGTGCGGCGCTGACGATGTCGAGCACGCCCGGGTCGCCCGCGGTCCCGAAGTAGTTGACCGTGCCGAACGCGAGGTAGATCAGCATGATGCCGATCCCGAACCCGAGGTCGCCGACGCGGTTGACCAGGAACGCCTTCTTGGCCGCGTCGCGGGCGGCCGGGCGCTCGTAGTAGTACCCGATGAGCAGGTACGAGCAGAGCCCGACGCCCTCCCACCCCAGGTAGAGCATGACGAAGTTGTTTCCCAGGACCAGGCACGTCATCATGAAGATGAACAGCCCGAGGAACGCGAAGAACCGCCAGTACCCCGCCTCGCCCTTCATGTAGCCGGCGGCGAACACCGTGATGAAGAACCCGATCCCCGTGACGACGACCAGCATCACCGCCGTCAGCGGGTCGATCCACGCGCCCGCGTCGACCTTGAACTTGCCGGCCTCGATCCAGGTGAACCAGCTCGACAGGCGACCGATCGCGCCGGTCTGGGCGCCCGCCTCGTGGACGACGGCGATCAGCAGCCCGACCGAGAACAGCGCCGCCGCGCCGACGCCGAGCCAGATCGGCCAGTGCGACTGCCCGCGGAGGTGCCGCGCGCCCCAGAACCCCGCGATCGCCGCCCCGATCAGGGGCAGCAGCGGGATCAGCCACGAGAGTCTGACGTAGTCTTCAAGGCCCATGGGGAGTCGAGTCGGTTGCGAGGTCTTGGTTTCCGAGTTCTCAGTTCTAAGTTCCTAGTTCTCAGCTCCTGGCGCCGAACCGACGACAACTTGGAACTGAGAACTTTGAACTGAGAACTATCCCTTCAATTCCCGCCACGCGTCGGCGTCCAGCGTGTTCTTCTGGCGGAACAGGAGCACGACCAGGCCGAGCGCCAAACTCGCCTCGGCGGCCGCGATCACCAGCAGGTAGATCGTGAACGCCTGGCCGCCCGGGTCGTTGTTCATGAATCGCCCGAACGCGACGAGGTTGATCGCCACGCCCTGGAACATCAGTTCCGTGCACAGGAAGATC
>DATHXE010000392.1:0-11666 GCA_035459845.1 Tepidisphaeraceae bacterium
ATTAACTTCTTCTCGATCGGCTCGTCCGGATCGGGCGGAATTCGCACGGCCCGCGGCGCCGGGTCGTACATGCTCGTCTGTGCCGGGGCCGACCGCCTGTACGGCACGTCCGACGACATCGTCTACACCGGAGGTGGCGGCCAATGATCGTGACGACCCGCCTTACCCGCCCGCACCGTGTCTCTTGCCGTCGCGCGTTCACGCTCGTCGAACTGCTGGTCGTGATCGGAATCATCGGCGTGCTGCTGGCGATCCTGCTCCCGACGATCTTTTCCGCGACCCGCCAGGCGTCCCGCAAGCGCACGCTAGCCGACCTGCAGGCGGTGACGATGGCGCTGGAGGAGTACAACAAGGACTTCAAGGGTTACCCGCGCCCGCCGATCAAGAACCGTCAGACCCGAATTCTCGGGCTGGCGCTGATCGGCCCGGGCGGCACGACCGGGGTGACCAAAGACGGGGCCGACGGGCCGGGCTTCCGCACCGTCGATAATGGCAAGGTGTGGGGCCCGTACCTGCCGATCGAGAAGTTCAAGGCGAGTGCCGGCGACGGAAAGTTGCTCGACCGCTACGACATGGAAATCTATTACTTCCCGCAGTGGCGGGCGTCCATGCCCGGCACGCCGCTGTTCGGGACTGCGGGCAACAACCCGCTGAAGAATGGCACTGTGGGGGTGCCGTCCAATGCCGTGTACGACTGGGCGGCTGCGGATACAGACGGTTATGCCGCGGATTACCTGCGGAAGGCGCTGGGGGACGACGATTTGAACGACCTGATCAGCCCCCCCGAAACCCTTAAGGAGACGCCGCAGTTCATCCTGCTGTCGGTCGGCCAGCGGAAGAAGTTCACCGCCGCGGACACGGGCGGGAAAGAGAAGATCAAGACGAACTTCGAGAAGTGCGACGAGGTGTCGACGGTTCCGGGGGCGCCGTAAGAAGGCGGGCGATGCGAACGGCCTGGGTCGCAATCCGGTCCGCGCCGCGCCGCCGCCGCAGGGGCCGGCAGGGGGGCTTCACGCTGGTCGAGATGCTGGTCACGGTCGCCGTGCTGGTGATCGTGCTGGGACTCATGGTGAGCCTGGCGCGGTACGTCCGCCGGCGGTCGGCCGAGGACCTGACGCGGCGGGTGCTGGTCAACCTGCACACGGCGACGCTGCAGTACACGCGGCAGTTCGGGCCGATCAACCTGCCCCCGGTCGCCAGCGACTCTGACAAACCGCTGGACGAGGCGACGCTCCGCGACCGGGCCGAGGCGAACAACCGGCTGTTCGTGCAGATCATGAGGGGCCACAAGGACCTGTCGGCCAAGGCGTTTCGCGACCTGCCGCTGCCGGTGTACGACGACGCGACGGTGCGGGATGCGTGGGGGGCTCCGATCCTTTTCATGCCGGGGATGCACAAGCAGGTGGGGCAGTCGCCGGACGGTTGGTTTTTCGTGTCCGCGGGCCCGGACCGCCTCTACCTGACGCGGGACGACAACCAGTACAGTTATGAGGCGTTCGGAGTGGAGGTGAGGTAAGGGGTGGGAGGGGACAAGGAGACAAGGAGAGGGGGGGCGTAAGTGCTTTTCAGGCTGCTATTTGGGTCGATTGTCATCCGATTTATGGGGTTGATTGCGATCGGGAGGGTGGCATTACCTCCCGTGGTGGGCAGGACAGGGCGAACAATGGCCCGCAAGGCGACGTGCCGCGTTGAGGGCACTGCGAGAGGAGTTCAGACCGTGACGACCGCCCGAGCCGTATTTAACGCCCGCCGCCGAGGCGGTTTTACCCTGGTCGAGATCCTGACCGCGGTCGCGATCCTGGCCGTGCTGATGGGGCTTTCGGTGCTGGGGTATCGGCACCTGAGCGCGGGGTCGAAGAAACGGTCGACCGAGACGGCCATGAAGGCGCTGCAGTCGCTGATGGTCGAGAACGGCGTCGACATGCTCAAGACCGACATCGCGGCGTACGGGAACGCGAGCACGAAACTGGCGGTTCCGGGCGTCCTGCCGGACGACGCGAAGGCCAAGCTGGCGGACGACAAGGTGAGGCGGACGCGCGTGGCGCTCCGGCTGCTCACCGGGGTGCCGGCCAACGAAAAGCACCTGGCCGACCTGCCCCGGGAGATGCGGATCGACCTGGGCGGTAAGACGCTGAACGAAAACCGGCTGGCGGACCCGAACCCGGGCCTGCCGATGCCGGTGGTCGACGGGTGGGGCAATCCGATCCTGTACGTGCCGGGCGTGGGCGCGACGGGCATCAAGGACGCGCCCGACCCGTTGCTGTCGCCGGACAAGACGACGGTCGGCACGGTCGAGGTCGGCCGGTCGTACTGGATGTCGGCCGGGCCGGACGGCGACTACTCGACCGGCGAGGACAACATCTACTCGTGGGGCCAGTGAGCCTGGGCCTTAGATGGGAATCAAGAAGCCCGAAGGTCGAACGACGAAACGATTGGCCGCCCGCAAGTGACACCGAACGCCATGCACACCGATCGCCTTTCAATTCGTAGTCTTCTCCACTGCCGCCGCGACGGCCGCGCGTTCACGCTCACCGAGGTGCTGGTGATCATCGCGGTGATCGTGGTGGTGCTGGCAATGGCGGTGCCGCTGTTCAACGTGTTCTCGGCGAGCCGGAGCGTGGACGGGGCGGAGAACGTGTTGTCGGCGTCGCTGCAGCGGGCGCGCTCCCGGGCGATCGGCATGCAGGAGCGGCGCGGGCTGTTCGTGTTCACGGACCCGGCGACCGGCAACGCGGCGATGGTCACGGTGGTGCTGAACTACGAGGCCGGGATCGTCCCGCCGGTGATCGAGCTTGAACTGGACCCGTCCGGGATGCAGACGTCGGACACCGAGCCGCTCCCGAGCGGGGTGGGCGTGGCGTTCATGGGGCGGGACTTCGAGAACACTCAGAGCGGGACGCCGCTGGCCTTCCGCCCGCTGGGGCTGATCGTGTTCGACGCGTACGGCCGGCTCGAGCAGACCGATTTCACGATCCGCAAGACGAGCAACCTGGCCAAACGTGCGGGGCTGACGACGGCCCCGATCCCCGCGACGAACAACAACCAGGCCCTGTACAGTTCGGTCGCGATGACGTTCTACGAGCGGCGGGCGTTCACCGACGGAGTGAGCTCGACCAACATCCCGGCCGACACGCTCACGTTCGACACCGAGCAGAGCAAGTGGGTCTCGAAGAACGGGCTGGCGATCCTGTTCAACCGGTACAACGGGACGGCGTTCCGGGCCGAGTAGCTCGGCGGCGACGGCGAAGCGATCGAAGGGGCGAACGAACAGTCAGGAATGTTGCGATGAACTCAGTGTTCGAATACGCCACGTCCGTCCGAAGCCGCCGAACGCTGGCGCCGCGCGCCCGCCGGCGGGGGTTCAACTTCACCGAGGTGATGTTCGCGGTGATGATCCTGGGGCTGGGGTTCATCATGGTGGCGGCGATGTTCCCGGTGACGATCCGGCAGACGGCGACGAACATGGAGGAGGCGGCGGGGGCGAACCTGGTGAAGGGGGCGGTGCAGGCGCTCCAGTCGGTCGCCAACGAGGACACGTTCCCGCAGACCGGCACGGGCGACCAAGCCGACGTACTGCCCCTGGACCTGACCAAGTTCGCGCAACAGTACGCCCGCGGCAACGCGATCTCGGCGCAGAACCCGCGGTACGGGTGGGTGGCGCTGTACAAGCGGCCCAAGCTCGACACGGGTGACGCGCCCTACGCGCAGGTGTTCGTGATCGCATTGCAGAACCGGAACCGGGGGGCGTACTCGTTCGACCCGGCGGGGGTGAACGACCTCGCCAAGCCGTCGGGCCAGCCGTACGCCACGCTCGAGCCGCGCGCGGTGAAGGTTGCGGTCACGTGGCAGACGACGTTGAGCGAGATCGAGTTCAAGTCGCCCAGCGGGGTGGAGAATATTGTTGCCCCCGGCACCTACGTGATTATCGGGAAGGACGGCTTGTCCGGGGCTAACGCGGGCACGTTGAATGGCCGGATCTACCTCGTCGGCAACCCGATCGATGAGTCGAGCGGAAAGTACGAACTGGTCCCGGGCAGTGATCAGGACTTGGGCGGCGGGAAGACGGAGCCCAACCTGACCAACGCGACCGCCTACATCGTCGGCCGAGGGTACACGGACCCGGGGGCCGCGAACTATGAGTACTCCGGTCCCGCGCAGGACATTGGCGTGTACACGACGTTCATCCGGGTCGACGCGCCGCCGGTGCCTTGACCGTGGTGCGTCGCCCGCAGCGGCGGAACGGGGGCAGGGGGATGTGACGGTGAATTCGAATCGGCTGTTTTACGGACCGCTATGACCCGCACGACTTTTCAATCCCGCCCGTTTCGTTCGGCCGGCCGCGGCGCGTTCACGCTCGTCGAGGTGATGATCTCGGTCGCGCTGGTGCTGATGGTGATCTACGGCGTGGCCCGCGTGTTCAAGTTGAGCAGCGAGGCGATCGGCGCGAACCAGTCGGTCGCGGCGATGGTCCGCGACAACCGGTCGACCGCCGCCACGCTCGGCGAGGACTTCCGCAACTGCGTGGCGGACTCGCCGATCTTCCTGATCTCGAGCCGGGTGGCGTTCGAGGGCACTGGCAGGAAGTTCACGTACGACGGCCAATCGATCTCGCGCGGGCATATGAGCGGGTTCCTCAACGCCGAGGAGGCCCGGCTCGACGTCGACCCGGCGCCGGACCCCGACTCAACTACGGCGGACCCGCGCACGTACGTGGTCAACGGCAGCCAGTACAGGGCCGGCCTGGCGGACGGGTCCGACCGCATCCCGCGTCTGGACCGCCTGGGCTTTTTCGCCCGCGGGATGTACCGGCGGCAGACGTCGGACACGAACCGGGCGTACAGCCCGATCACGTCGAACGAGGCGTTCATCTGGATCGGGCACACGGCCCACCCGGGGTTGCACGGCGGCAATCAGAATGCCCCGCTCCAGCCGAACGACCAGTTCGCGTCGGAGCGGATCCTCGGGCGCATGGCGTTTTTGCTCAAGGACAACGAGTACGTCAAGAGCCTGGGGGCGAACGTGAAACCGCGCAACACGCCGGACGACATCAACAAGCCCGAGGACCAGCGGTCCGAGTACTACGCCGACGTGCCGGCCACGGCTCGCGTGAGCTACCCGCTCTCCCCGCTCGGTTACGAGAACCAGCTCAAGCACAAGTGGATCGGCCGGTTCGACCTTGCCGGGACCACGATCGAACAGTTCCGCAAGGTGGCTAACGACCTCTACCTGGGCACCAAGAACGAGATCGCGACGCAGGTGCCTGGCAGCTACCCGTCGTCGACGATGACGTGGTACCGGTCGCTCGACACGATCGGGGCCGACAACTTCCGCGTCCAGTGCGACCCGACGCCCGCGCGGCCGATCAATCCCGACGGCATGGCCCTGGCGGCGCCGGTGTTCGTGCCGAACTGCGTGCAGTTCATTGTCGAGTACGCCGGCGACTTCACCAGCCAGGACGAGGAAGGGTACATCACCAACGTCGGACAGTGGGTGGAGACGGACGCGACGAAGGCCGACGCGGTCCGGTACGGAGGCGGCGCCGGCCTCCCGACGGACGGGGTGATCGACTACATCGTCGACGGCCCGCGACTCGCGTCCGGCAAACTGGACCCCGCGAAGAAAGCTCAGTGGAGCCGGCGGATCCGGTGGTACGGCATGCCGCGCGAGGTGACCGGGGTCGACGCCAACGGGGTGGTGCGCCTCGACGAGCGCGACGTCGTCCCGTTCCGGGACGTGGTGTTCGCGATGGCGGACCAGACCAAGTTCACGCCCGTGAAAGACAAGGCCTTCCGCCGCGCCCCATGGGAGGTCGAGTGGCCCGGGATGGTCCGCAAGTACTCGAACCCGGTGCCCGGCGGCAAACTCGCGGGTGTCGCCCTGTACAACACGGACCCGGCTGGGGCTACAGTGAAGGACAACGACTACCTCAAGCTCGAGCAGACCTCTGGCTACACGGTCCCGCTCAACGACACCCAGAACTTGTCCAGCCTGTTCCGCTACGTGTGCGCCTGGCACAACGACTCGCCCCCGCTGATCCGGGTGACGATGAAGGTCATCGACTCGAACCAGCGGCTGACCGAGGGCCAGTGGTACGAGTACGTGCTGAGCCGGTAAGGCGCGCGGCGCGTGCCCGTTTAGCCGCGACCCGAAGGACGAGCTTAGCGCGAGTCCGCAGGGGAGCGCGTCGACTGCGAACGAGCCCCAGGCACGGGTAAGGCCTCACGGCCGTACCCCTGCCACGAATAATACAACGATCGAATTCCCCCGCGAGGTTGTCATGACTCGATTGCTCACCCGCCCGATTGCCCGATTGCTCGACGCCGTACAGCGCCGGTTCCGCCGCGCCCGGCCGGGGTCGGTGCTGATCATGGTCGTGTCGCTGCTGGTGCTGTTGGCGCTGATCGGTACGGCGGCGATGTCGACCGCCCGGGTCGACCGCGAGGCGAGCCGGCAGCACGTGGTGAACGTGCAGATCGAGATGCTCGCCGACGGCGTGAAGCAGTTGTTGATCGCGGCGATCCAGCGCGACCTGTACGCCCCGCCCTACGGGAGCCTGACCGACTCGCCGGGGACGGACCCGCTGGACACGAACCCGAGCCCGTACGACGCGTTCCTCGGGTCGCCGACGCCCGAACGGCTGGTCAATACCTCGTTCACGCTAGGCGCCGGGGGCGTCCCCCAAAGCAACCCCGCCGCGCCGTCCGACCCGGCCAACCCGGTCCCCGGCGGCAGCGCCCCGGTGGTCTGGCAGAACATCTCCTACCCGCCGCTGCAGTCGGGCAAGGTCTGGCCGATGGACCTGCCGTACGTGCCGACCTCCGGGGCGGCAAACACCTTCGGCTTGACGCTCGGGAAGCGGCCGTGGGCGGTGAGCGCAATCAAGATCGGCACGGCCTATTACCCGGCGCTCCAGGAAGTGAACCCGGACACGGGGGCGCTGATCGGCAGTCCGATGATCGCCGCCGACACGGACTACGACGGGATCGCCGACGCGCTGTACTTCAAGCTGCCGGTCAGCCCGATCAACGGGGTGACGTGGTACGGGGCGACGCGGGTGCTGGACCACAACTCGAAACTGAACGTCAATACGGCGGGGGACCCGGACGCCGAAACGTTGACCGGCCCCGGCGGGACGGCCTCGATCGCGGGATGGTTCCCGTCGAGCGTGGCGCTGTACTGGAGCGGGTCGACCCCGGCGCTGTTGCCGCTGCTCGACCGGTCGAAGTCGTTCGGCGCCGACGGCGACCCGACCAAGTCCAGCAGCCCGAGCTATTCGGAACAGGAACGCCTGGACGGCCGGCGGTACTACGGCGACCCGAACGACAAGACCGCGCTCGACGTGAAGTGGTCTGATGCGCCGAACGGCCGCACCGACTTCGTGTTCGTCACGAAGGGCGACCTGCTCTGGCACCAGCTCGGGCGGCAGCTCGAGGCGCCCGGGGCGGTCGGGGCGATCAAGGTCCCGAACCTGCCGGGCCAGCCGATCCCGCTCATCTTCGGCAAGGGCTCGCGGCCGTTTTCGGTGTCGGACTCGATCGCGCTGTCGCGCGGGTACGTGCGGTTCGACGAGACGTCGAAGGACTCGACGGTCGAGGACGTGCTGAAGCTGTCGACGGTGTGGTTCGCCCCGTCGCTGCCGTACGCGGCCGACCAGTACAACGCCTGGTTCAACGACAACTTCGGGAACGTGAACGGCGCCCGCAACGCCCGCCCCTACCTGACGGGTTACAACCCGGTGCGGAACTACGTCCGCCGGCCGGTCGGGAGCACCGGCTTTCCGACCAAGACGAACATCAATACGGCGACGTTCGCCGAGCTGTACCAGACGTTTTTGGACGTGATGGTCGACCCGCTCACGCCGAACTCGACGCCGTTCGACGATTTCAAGGCGTGGAACGACACGACGTTCTCGAGCGACCCGTACGAGGGGCAGAAGTTCACCCAGGGGTCGTTCGGGCCGACCTACAACGACCACCCGGCCCGGCAGTTCCGGTCGCCGATCCGCCTGAGCGGGGGCACTCCGGGGACGCGCATGCACCCGGCGCAGGTGATGGCGATGCGCGCCCGACTGGCCGCCCTGAACGCCATGACGCTCCGCGGCGGGGACCGGGACATCGACCAGCCGCTCGTGGGGCAGTTCAACATCGGCAAGGTTCCGGGCGTGACCGACACCGTGGAGTTCAGCGTGACCCTGGCCGCGGTCGGCCGGCAGCCGTACCTGACCGAGATCTACCTCAACAACAACACGAACAAGTACGCGCCCGCCACGGCCCCGGGTGACCCGCCGGCCGACCCGTCGAAGAAGGTGCAGAACAAGACGGGGTTCGTCGCGATCGAACTGCACAACCCGTACGACAAGCCGCTCAAGCTGGACGGCTACCACCTGCGCGTGATCGACCGCAAGACGAATCCGACCGGCGGGTTCAAGCTCCAGTCGCTCGCGGATGCCGCGACGACGCCGCCGTCCGATCCGGCCCTGTACGACCTGCCGGCCAGCCTCGAGATCCCGGCGTACGGGTTCCTGATCATCCACAACTTCGACGAGGCCCTGGACGCGGGGCCCGAATATGCGCAGTACCTCCCGGCCCAGTTGAACGCCGAGAAGGCGAAGTTCACCACGGACGACCTCGCGACGCACAAGCAGGTGAAGCTCAAGGGGCTGTCCAACCTGTTCGACAAGGAACTGGTGATCACGCGCGACCTGCTGAACGCGAAGGACATCCCGGTCGACTCGTTCGACGCGTCGGGCTTCAAACGGAATGATCCGCCCGCGGACGACGCGAGCTTCGTCACGCCGGTCGACGCCTGGTACTACAATCGCGCGAACAATCACGCCGCCAGCCCGAGGCCGTGGTCGTTCGTTTACCCCGGCCGGTACGACGGCTCGCAGCCGGACAGGCAGCCACGGCAACAGGGCACGCACGTGACCTCCTGGAAGCCCGACCTCCCTCCCCCGGACGACCGGGAGCCGTGGGAGACGGCGCCGGTCGCGGGGGCCGGCATGACGTTCGGGAAGAACGACGACCTGGCCAGCCGGGAGAAGGCGCCGGGGAGCCCGGGCCTGTCGACCTTCATCATTCCGATGTTCACCCCCGGCATGCCCGGGCCGTTCAAGGCCGGGAGCGGTGGCGTGGGCGGTAAGGCGGCGTTCCCGTTCGGCGGGTTCGCCCGGCTCGGCGACGTGATGCACGTCCCGTACATCGGCTCGTACAAGGTGAGCCTGGCCGGAGCCACCGACACGTTCGTCGAGGTCAACGCGGTCACGATGGACGCGGTGTTCGCCGAGGATACGGACCAGTACGACGACAAGTTCGGCGCGACGCCGGGTAAGTTCCCCGAGGAGGTCGGCGTCTTCCCCGAGGACGTCGGGCGGTTCGCCCCGCTCCCGCTCGAGGTGAAGCTCCGCCCGGCGACCGGCGTGATCGCCAAGGACACCGGGACGACCGTCACCGACGGCGGTCGGACCGAGACGAAGGTCGATTACTTCGCGGGGTTCGACTGTGTGGTGCTCAACGCCGACGGGACCAAGCAGAGCCGCAAGGTCATCAACTCGAAGGTCGGCGAGTTCACGCTGGAGACGCCGTTCAGCCCGTCGGTGCCGGATAACACGCCGTACCGGCTGGAGTACGTGCGATACGGGTGGAGCAGCGACCTGTTCGATTACTTCACGACGATCGCCGCGCCGGCCGACGACTACCTGCCCAGCGCCGACCCGTTCCTGTACACGCCCAAGCCGTTGTCGGTGAAGAACGTGACCGACAGCCGCAAGCCGAACCGCGAGGGGTTGTCGGCGACCCCGGTGACCCCGACCGAGGACGACGTCCCGATCGAGGGGCTGATCAACATCAACACGGCCAACTGGCGCGTGCTGGCGTCGCTCCCGCTGGTGATCAACGACGCGGGGACGGTCAACCCCGACGAGAGCGCGAAGGTGGCGCGGGCGATCGCGTACTTCCGCGACGTCGACTGCGGCACCGGAAAGCCGTGGGGGCCGTTCAAGTCGATCCTCGAGCTCAACCTGGTCCCCGGGTTCGCGTACGGCGGAAAGCTCGGCACCACCCCGATCCCGTTCGACGTGGCGGCCGGCACCGACCCGACCTCGGCGCAGGGCGACATCTCCCCGCTCTCGGTGGGCACGTCGCCGCACGACGGGCTGCGGATGAACTACGAGGAGAAGTACCTCGCCCTGACCCGCATCTCGAACCTGATCACGCTCCGCTCGGACACGTACACGGCGTACCTGATCGTCGAGGGCTGGCGCAACGCCGGCACGCCCAGCGCGTCGCTGGTGGCCAAGCGGCGGCTGTCGTTCATCGTCGACCGGAGCAAGATGTCCATGACCAAGGCCGGCTCGCCCCGCACGCCGGCGGTGCACACGGTGCCGACGCCTCAGTGACGTCGTGACGGTAATCACACAAGTGCGAAGGCCCGCGGGAATCGTTCCCGCGGGCCTTTTCTCATTCGGGGGGCGGGTGTCGGAGCGCGCGAAAGCGCGGCTCGGACGGCGTCACGTCAGCGGGCGGGGCCAACGTCGTGCTGAGCGGCGCGTTCATCGACGCCGCGACGACGGGCGCGGCGAGTTCCACGTCCCGACGCAGTGACGGCCGCGTCCCCGACGTTCTTTTAGACCAAGAAGATCGAGGGGAGAGCGGTGTGGCCTTGACGCCGTCGCGGTACGCACGCCCCGCGTTTGCGCCTATTGTCCGATCCACAGCCGCACGACCGCCCCCGGCGTCATGTTCGCCGCCGCCGGCGCGTCGAGGGTCAGCGTCACCGCCCCGAGCTTGCCGACCGCCTTCGCAGTAGTCACGACGCCCGTCACCTGCGGCCCCGCCGCGAGCCGGTCCGGCCCGCAGACCGCCAGCCGCACTTTCGAACCCGCCTTTAGCCCTTTCACCACTTCCCCCGACTCCTGGAACATCGTCAGCGCGACGGTCGTTCCGCCGGTGACCGAGTCCACGTAACCCGGTGCGCCCCGCTCGGCCAGGCGCTTGGTGTGAGCCGACTTCTGCTCGGCCTGGAACTTGAGCAGGCTGGCGTCATCGAGGAACACTTCCCAGCAGACGCGGTGGGCGTCCTTGCCGATCCCGTGCGTCTTGGTGCGCAGCGGGTCGCCGACCTTGACGTCGGTCAGCTTGGCGGGCGCGCCGTTCTTCCAGAAGCGCGTCTCCTTGTCGGTCTCGAGGACGAGGTCCTTCGTGCGGACGAACGACTTGTCGGCGCTGGCCCAGTCGGCGGTGATCGTCCCCTTGGCCGGGTCGACCGCGGTCACGTGGAAGTATTCCTTGTGGCCGAGCATCATGTTCATCTCGTCCTGGATGTACGTCAGCCAGGTCCACTCGCCGGCGTCGTTGGGGTGCAGGCGGAAGATGACGCGCTCGCCCGGCCGAAAGTCTTCCACGTCGCCGAAGGCCGCGTGGTGCAGCAATTCGGCGTAGGGGAGGATCGTGAACGGCATGACCTCGTCCGACCCGTCCTTGCGGAACTTGCCGGTGCGCGTGGCCGGGTCGATCGAGATCAGCTCACCCCACGGGCGGCGCATGGTGTCGGTCGGGACGATCACCTTGCCGGGGATGATCTTGAGCGGGGGCTTGGCGGGCGCGACGGCGGGCGCGGGAGTGGCGGGTTTCGGCGGCGCGTCTGCCGCGAACGACGTCGTGGGCAGC
>DATHXE010000393.1:0-1777 GCA_035459845.1 Tepidisphaeraceae bacterium
CAGGTCCGCGAAGATGGGCGTGACCGTCGCCAGTTGCGTCATCTTCGTCGTGAAGTTCGCCGCGAATCGCTTGCCGGTCTCGGTGCCGCCACCCTTGTCGTCGAACAGCAGCGCCCCGGCCTTGAGCATCAGACGCGGGCCGCGGATCTCGAACGCGTCGCCGTCGGGGGACACGAGCAGGGGGAGGTAGCTGGCCTCAAACCAGAACCGGTTCCCCGCCGCGCGCGAGTTGTCGATCGGCGAGCCCACGCCCGGCACCGGGATCGGGTCCAGCGCCAGGCACATCCGCTTGAGCTTGTAGTCCGCCGCCAATGTCACGAACGACAGGCGCGAGTTCTCCGGCGCGCCGAACAGTGACACCTTTTGCGGCCCCAGCGCGTCCTTCATCGCCTTCATCCGCTCGGCCCGGCCCGACTTGGCATGGTCGCGCATGACCGCCGCGCTCTTGTCGAGCGAATCCGATGCCGGGTCGATCGAGCACCCGAACGGGATCGTCCCGCGCACCCGGTCCGCCGCCGCCGCCATCCGCAGTGCGGTCACCAAATCGTCGAGGTGCAGCACCGGCCGCCCCGTCACCTTGCCGAACGCGTTGAGCTTGTTCGTCGCGTCGATCGGCTCGGCCGGCCCGGCAATGACCAAATCCTTCTCAGCCGGGAAGACGAACACGTACCGCACCGACGTCAGCCCCGCGAGATACCGCAGGTCGTCCGGCAGTTCCTTCCCCTCGCCCGCCAGCGCCTTCGCCTGCTCGAGCACGCGCGGGAGCGACACGTACGTCAGCCCCCCGTCCGCCTTCGCCGCCGCGTTGAGCGCCTTGGCCCGCAACCGCTGCGCCGCAAGGTCGCCCGCCGTCTCCGTCGTCCGCGCCTTCACCGTCCCGTCTGTATCGATGTAAACCCCACCCACGTTATTCGTCGGCGGGATGATCACCCCTTGCCCCCGCACGTCCGCCGCGACCAGCCCCGCCGCCACCACGCCGAACACCGCCGCCAGCAAGCGCTTCCCGGTCATAGGTGCCTCTCTCAGAAGGGTGCGTTCGTCCCGCCCCCCGCGTCATCGACTAACTGGCCACCCGACCCGATCGGGCGACACCCTCCCCCTTCGGATTGTCGCCGTCGTCCGTTAGACACACGTATTCGTCAAAGGTTCTCGGGCGTCAACGTTTTTCTGCGATCCAAGTTTAGCCGCGACCCGTAGGGCAAGCGACAGCGCCGCCCGCAGGCGAGCGCGGGGCGCGGGAACGAGCGTTGCACACGGGTATCGCCCTACGGCGGTATCCACGCAACGAGGAGTCATCGGAGCATCACTTCGCCTTCACCACCCGCAACGACCCCACGTCGAACAGCACTTCCCCCGCCTTCGCGTACAACTGGAGCCGTAGAGTCGTCGTTGCGTTCCCATCCGTAACATCAAACGGCTGACGCATGACCGTCCAATCCCCGGTCCCGACGATCGGGGCCGACATCTGCCCGCCGCGGAGCCCGATCCCCACCCCCGGCGACGGCTGTCCCGGCGCGGGCGGCGCGGGCGGCGCCGTGCCCGCCGGCACCACTCCCGCCGGCTTTGCCTTCGCTTCCAGCACATACTTCCCCGCCGGCAGGTTCGCGCTCAACTGCCACGCCCCCCGCGCCTCCGCGCCCACCTTCAATTTCAGGCACGCGACCTTGTCCACCGTCACCTGCTCGTGACCCGGGCTCCCGGCCGACGTGTGCGGCTCCCACTTCTGCTTCGCCAGCGACGCCGCCCCGGACGCGTCAAACTCGATCGGCCGGCCCGC
>DATHXE010000394.1:0-8397 GCA_035459845.1 Tepidisphaeraceae bacterium
AGGCGCTGGCACTGCTCGACGAGGTCGGCGGGCAGGCCGGTGTCGAACCGGTGTTCGGTGTCCGACCGCTTGTATTTGGCCTCGTAGTCGAAGAACTCGACCTTGGGGACGATGCGGATGGGGGCGAGGGCCTTTTCTTCAAGCAGGCCGACGGTGAGTTCGGGGCCGGCGATGAACTTCTCCACCAGCGCGGCGGGGTGATTGGCGAGCACCCGGCGGACGGCGTCGGCCGGCTGCACCACGCCCTCGGCCTGCCCCTTGCAGACGTACACGTCGACGCTGCTGCCGCTGTCGATCGCCTTGACGACGCATGCGTCCTGCGGGATTGGGTCTGCAGTGGACGTGACGATGCGGTAGGGGGGCGTCGGCAGGCCGGCGGCCTCCCACGCGCGCTTCGTGTCGACCTTGTTCATGCCCAGGCGCGAGGCGACCGACCCCGAGCCGACGAACTTGATGCCGCGCTTTTCGAGTTCGGTTTGGAGCGTGCCGTCTTCGCCCCACGTGCCGTGGAGCACGGGGAAGACCACGTCGGCGGGATTGGCCAGCGCATCGGCGATCGTCTCGGGGCGGACGTCGATTTCGGTGACGGTGTGGCCGGCGTCGCGGAGGCCTTGCGCGACGGCGCGGCCGGAGACGAGGGAGACTTCGCGTTCGGCGGACGGGCCGCCGTAGAGGACGGTGACGAGCATAGGGATGAAGGAGGAAGGATGAAGGATGAACGGACGCGAAGGGTAGGTCTCGCCCAAGGGCGATGGGGCCACGGACTTCGTCCGCTGGTTGGCCCGCTAAGCCGCAAGCGGGCCGCTCCGCGGCTGAGGATCACCAGATCTGGACCTCGGTCTCCAGCCCGATCTCGTTCTTTTCCCAGACCTTCTCCTGGATGATCTTAATCAGCTTCTTCACGTCGTCGGCGGAGCAGCCGGGGTGGGCGACGAGGAAGTTGGCGTGGACGCGGGAGACTTCGGCGCCGCCGACCTGGAGGCCCTTGAGGCCGGCCTGGTCGATCAGGAAGCCGGCGGACACGCCGCGCGGGTTTTTGAAGACGCACCCGGCGTTCTTGGTGTTGAGCGGCTGGCTGTTCCGCTTGAACATCCAGATCTCCTTGGTCTTCTTCATGATCCGGTCGGGATCGTCCTCCTCCAGCGCGAGCGTTGCGCCGAGGATGAAGGGGGCGGAGATATTGGTGTGGCGGTACTCGAAGATCAGGTCGTCGCGGGTGCGCTCGAAGACGGTGCCCTCGGTGTCCATGACGGTGACGCTCTCGACGACGGCACCGATGTCGCCGTACTTCCCGCCGGCGTTCATCTTGACCCCGCCGCCGATCGTGCCGGGGATGCCGGCGAGGCATTCGACGCCCGCCAGGCCCTGGCGGACGGTGCGGACGATCAATTTCTGCATGTCGACGCCGGCACCGACCTCGGCGGTCGTGCGGTCGAATTTGACGCGCCGCCAGTGCTCGGCGTCGAGCCGGAACACGGCCCCGTCGACGCCCTCGTCGGAGATCAGGACGTTGGCACCCAGGCCCAGCACCTTGAACGGGATGCCGGCGTCGACGCAGCGCGAGACGGCGAGTTGGAGCTCGTCGAGGGAGCGCGGGCGGACGAAATAGCGGGCCGGGCCGCCGAGCTTGTACCAGGTATATTTGGCGAGCGGGTGGTGCTCGGCGACGATCTCCTCGAGGCCGGCGAACGGGGAGGCGATTCGCAGGATTGCGGGCGCGGGATCGGGGTCGGTAGGGTGCGGTGGGGGCACGGTCGGATTCTAGCGTCGGCGGAGAACGCCGCTAGCGCGGGACGCAGACGGGTGAAAAGAAAATCGCGGTCCGCTTGACGGTGTTCCGATCTCGGGGGAGAACCGCTCGCGCCCGGCGCGCGCACGTCCGACCGAATGGAGCCGGAGCCTGGAGATAGATCCGCATGTCCGTGACCCGTCGACCCGTGCCCGAACTGCCACTGGCCCCGCGGACGCGCCCGATCGCGGCCGACCTTCACCGCTCGTACCCGACGGGGCGGAAGGACTTCTCGCGGGCGTTTGCGGGCAAGCCGATGGCGCTGCGGCTGACGTCGGCCGGGGGGCGGTTCCCGGCGGGGGTGCGGGCGCGGCTGGTAACGACGATCAATGCCGCCGGGCCGGGCCAGACGACCGAGGCGCCGTTCGAGGCGTCGGCGGACGGGCGCGTCATGTCGTGCGAAATCGTGCCCGGACGGCCGGGCCTGTTCTCGTTCCATGCGGAGTTCTCGACCGACGGCGGCCAAACCTGGCGGCACGACCCGATTCCGGAGGCGTGGGTGCTGGTCGACCCGCCGCAGGTCGACCGGATGCGGCTGTACACGCTGATCCCGGCAGTCTCGGGGCCGATCGCCGAGTGGAGCGCGCGGCTGCCGGACATCAAGGCGATGGGGTTCGACACGGTGCACCTGCTGCCGCTGACGGAGCTGGACGCATCGCGCAGCCCGTATTCGGCGCGCGCGTTGTTCCGGGTCGAGCCGGGGTACCTGGAAAACCCGGCGGGTGACGGGCTGGCGGAGCTTGAGGCGTTCGTGGAGGTGGCCCGGGCGCTGGGGTTGCGGCTGTGCTTCGACCTGGTGCTGAACCACGTCGGGGTGCAGAGTGAAATCGTTCGGCGGGCGCAGGAGTGGGTCACGCCCGACGAGTCGAGCCCGGACGGCAATCGGCGGGCGCGGTATTACTGCGACAAGGGGTGGCTGCCGTGGGAAGACCTGGTGCTGATCGACTACGAGCACCCGTCGGCGCGCGTGCGGGGGGAGGTCTGGCGGTACATGACGGAGTACGCGCTGTTCTGGGCCCACTACGCCGACCAGACCGGCGGCTTCGTGCGGTTCGATAATCTGCACAGCAGCGACAAGGGGTTCGTCGACCACGTCTCGGCGGCGCTGCGGACGACCTACCCGGGCGTGGGGATTATCGCCGAGTATTTCACGGACGTCGGCACGCTGCTGGCGACGATCCCGGCGTGGCACCTGAACCTGG
Organism: Tepidisphaeraceae bacterium; assembly: GCA_035459845.1. Classification (GTDB taxonomy): domain Bacteria; phylum Planctomycetota; class Phycisphaerae; order Tepidisphaerales; family Tepidisphaeraceae; genus DASPKW01. The sequence goes on from DATHXE010000394.1 coordinate 2,992, forward strand.
TGCTGGCGACGCCGTGGGACGCGCGGTTCGTTCCGTCGCTGCGGGAGTACCTTAAGTACCTGCATTCGGTGTCCGGGCCGGTGCGGTGGTTCATGCCGGTGACGAGCCACGACTCGGGGTCGCCGGCGCAGGAATTCGGGGCGGCCGAGTCGACGCGCCCGCGGTACGTCGCCGCGGCGCTGCTCGGGACGGGGGCGACGGGAATCACGCAGGGCGTCGAGTGGGGCGTGGCGCGGAAGATCGAGTTCATCGGCGAGCAGCCCCGCGCCCCCCACGAGGCCAACCCGGTCTACGGCACGTTCCTGCGGCGGGTGAACGACGTGCTGGTGGAGGAACCGGCGCTGGGACGGGGAACGAACTGCCATTTCGTCGACGGCGGGCACGACGCGGTCATCGCCGCGTTCCGCACGGACGATCGGCCGGGCCGGGTGGGGATCCTGGTCGTGTGCAACTTCGACATCGCCGGCGAGCAACAGGTGGAGATCGATTTGGCCCCGTTCCTGCCGCCGGGCGTATCGGCGCCGGTCCACTGCACGGATTTGCTGACGGGCCGGGCGCACGAGTTCGCGGCGGCGAAGCTGCGGCACACGATCGCGCCGTGCGGGGTGCACGCGTTTCGGATTGATCAGACGGGGGCATGAGGGCAAGATGAGCCAGGTTCGGGAGGCAAGAATGCCTCCACTCACCCGCTCAGGCAGACAAGAATGTCTCCCCCACTGGGGTCAGGCGCCTTCGGCGGCGAGGTCTTTGGCGACGTCGCAGATCGTGCCCGCGCCGATCGTGAGGATCAGGTCGCCGGGGCGGGCCTCGCGCTTCAGGTAGGCGAGGATGTCGGTGAACGTGGGGGTATGGATCGCGCGGTCGCCGGCGGCGTTGACGCGGGCGACGAGGTGGGGCGTGGTGGTGAGGCGCTTTTCTTCTTCGGAATCGCGGACGGCGTAGATGTCGGCGATCAGGGTGAGGTCGGCCGCGCTAAAGCACGTGGCGAACTCGTCCATCAGCGTGCGCGTGCGGCTGTGCTGGTGGGGCTGGAAGACGGCGATCAGGCGCTTGGGGTTCCAGCGGTCGCGGACGGCCTTGAGGGTGGTGCGGATCTCGGTGGGGTGGTGGCCGTAATCGTCGACGAGGGTTGCGCCGCGGTACTGGCCGACGAGGGTCATCCGGCGGTCGACGCCGCCGAAGGTGCTGACGGCGCGGCAGGCCTCGGCGGGGTCGATGCCCGCGGCGGCGCACGCGGCGACGGCGAGCGTCGCGTTGTACAAGTTGTGAACGCCCGGGACGCCCAGGCGGATCTCGCCGACCGCGCGGCCGTGGTGGCGGACGATGCCGGCGTGGCAGCCGTTCTGCAGCGGCAGGGGGGTCGTCTCCCAGTCGAGCGGGCGGGAGGCGGGGGAGCCGAAATCGGCCTCGGGCGACAGGCCGATCCACTGGACGCGCCGGCCGACGTTTTCGAGGGCGGCGGCGACGTTCGCGTCCCGGCCGTTGGCGAGGATCAGGCCGTCCGTCGGCACGATCGAAGCGAACTTGCGGAACGAGCCGACGATGTCGGCGAGGTCCTTGTAGCAGTCGAGGTGGTCGGCCTCGATGTTCGTCAGAATGGCGGCCGACGGGAAGAGATTGTGGAACGAGCGGTCGTACTCGCACGCCTCGACCACAAACGTCCGGCCGGAGCCGGAGCGCGAGGACCCGCCGAGCTGCGGGACGGTGCCGCCGATGACGTAGGACGGATCGGCCCCGCACTGGGTCAGGGCGTGGGCGATCATCGAGGTGGTGGTCGTCTTGCCATGCGTGCCGGCGACGGCGATCGCCCACCGCTCCTGCATGACCTGGCCGAGTAGCTGGGCGTACTTGATCGTCGGCAGGCCCAGGCGCTGGGCGGCGAGGTACTCGGGGTTGTTCTCGCGGACGGCGGCGGTGCGGACGACGAGGTCGACCGAGCGGTCCAGGAACTGGCCGAGCTGGTCGCGGGTGATGCGGGCGCCGCGCTTGGCGAGTTGGCCCGTCTGTTCGTTGAAGTTCGGGTCAGAGCCGGACACGACGGCGCCGCAGTCCATGAGGACCTTGGCCAGCCCGGCCATGCCGCTGCCCCCGATGCCGATGAAGTGGACGCGCCGGCCGGCGAACCGGCTGGCGGGCAGAAGATCGGCGGAGCGCGACTCCGTTCGCAACTCGGGAGAGGTCATAGGGGTTGGGTGAGAGGCTCGGCGCATCGTACAGGGGGGAAAAGTCAAAGCAACTTGGTGCTTCGAAGAATGCTCGCCGCAGGCGGCGCGGAGCGTTCGCTGAGAAGCGGGGACACGTTTGAGGTGCCATACCGATCATCGGCAGGTTGGCGCGCGACCCATCAGGGTCAGCGAGCTGATCGAATGTGCAACACGAACCCCAGGCAAAGGCCACCGAGCTTGCTCGGTGGGTTCTTGGATTACAGCGCGAGCACCGTCGTCGCGACCTCGTCCGCGGCGCCGGGCTTCCCCATCGCCCGCGCCGCATCCCCCATGGCGCGCCTGCGGCCGGCGTCGAACAGGAGCTGCTCGAGGGCTGGCTTGAGTTTGGCGGAATTCTTCGCCGCATCCCGCTCGTCGTCGACCAGGACCGCGGCCCCCGCGTCCGCCAACACCTTGGCGTTGAGGCGCTGGTGCTGATCCTTGTGGAACGGGTAGGGCATCAAAATCGACGGGATGCCGCACGCGGTCAGCTCGGCGCACGTGCTGGCGCCGGAGCGCGAGACGGTGAGGTCGGTCGCGGCCCAGACGTCGGCCATCGCGGGCGTGAAGTCGACCACGCGGGCGCGGACGTCGATCTTGCGGTAGGCCTCGCGGACGGCGTCGGCGTGGGCGCGGCCGGAGAGGTGAAGCACCTGCCAGCCCTGCATGTCGAGCCCGGCGAGGGTCGCGGTCACGCCCTCGTTCACCGTTTGCGCGCCCTGGCTGGCGCCGGTGATCATGAGCGTGTTGAGCAGGGGGTCGAGCCCCAGCCGCGCGACGGCCTCGGCCTTGGGGGGGAGCGCGGTGATGTCCGAGCGGATCGGACAGCCGGTGACGCGGAGCTTGGCGCGCCTGGACGAGGAGACGTGCTGGGCGGTCTGCTCGAACTGGCAGCAGACGGCGGCGGCGTGCTTCATCAGGTATTGGTTCGCCTTGCCGGGGATGACGTCGGGGTTGATCAGGGCGGTGGGGATCTTGTCGGCGGCGGCGAGCTTGACGCCCACGCCCGCCGCGTAGCCACCGAGTCCGACGACGGCATCGGGCTTGCGTTCCTTGAGCACGCGGCGGACCAGTTCCTTGGTCTCGCGCCAGCTCTTCCAGAATCGGAGGAGCCCGCCGACGGATCGGGTCGGCCGCTCGATCGGCTGCTCGATGAACTCGAACCCGGTGGGCTGGAGGATGACGCGGTCGATGTCGCGGGTGGTGCAGAGGAACAGCACCCGCGTGTCGGGCGAGCGGGTGCGGAGGGCCTCGGCGACGGCGATCCCGGGGTAGAGGTGCCCGCCGGTCCCGCCGCCCGCGAACACGATCAGTTTCTTGTCAGACTCCTGGCCCATGTCGGGGCGGATCATACGGGGGGAGGGGTCAACATGGAATCGCGAGCGGGGAAGCGCCGGAGAAGATGGCAGCAGGTCAACGCGCCTGATGGCGCGCTCAGCGCGACGTGGGCCCGTCGCAAATCACAACCCTAGTTGCGCCGCGTATCAACAACGCGTTGCGTCGCAGCTAGCGGTCGTTCGTCAGCGCGAGCAACTGTCTCACGAACGCGACCTGCTGCGGGTTTTCCGCGACCCGGAGGAACTCCTCGAACAGCGCCCTACTCTCGGTCGCACGAATTTCGCCGATGATTCTCGGCATCTGTGACTCGGGCGATTGCGGCGGCGCTACACGCCCCGTACCGCTGTCGGCCGGGGCGCGGAGGCCGAACGCGATCGTGTCGACGCCGGCCTCCATCGCCGCGCCCAGGCACATGACGCACGGCTCGAGAGTGGAGACGAGGATGAGGTCCTTCCGGTCGGGCGGCAGAATCTTGCCGGCGGCGCGGGCGAACGTGACCATCTCGGCGTGGGCCGTGCGGTCCTGCGTGGCGTTGAGTTGGTTGTGGCCCTCGGCGACGACCTTGCCGTCGCCGTCGGCGAGGACGCAGCCGATCGGGGCCTCCTTCGCCGTAAGGCCGAGGCGCGCGACGTCGAGCGCGCGGCGCATCAGATCGTCGAGCAGGTCATTCGTGATGCGCGCCGGCGCGGGGGCCAGCAGGCGGAGCGCCTCATCGAGATGGGCGAGCATGTCGGCCGGGTTCTTGTAGACGCCACGTGCGCCGGCGAGCCGGAGCGTCTGCTCGTCCTGGAAACCGGTCAGCACCCCCACGCCGACGACGCCGGCGCGCTTGGCGGCGGTCATGTCGAAATTCGTGTCGCCGACCATCGCGCACTGGGCCGGGCCGAGATGCAGCTTGTCGAGCGAGGCGTGGATCAGGTCCGGGTCGGGCTTCGACCCGCCGGCGTCGGCGGCGGTGACGACCTCGTCCACGTGATCCGTGAACTTCACTTTCGCCCCGGCCTCCACCCCCGCGAATTGCCTGGCGTCGCTCGACGTCGCCAGGACGACCTTGAGCCTCCGCCGGCGGATCTCCGCGAGCAGGTCGAGCGCGCCGGGGAACAGCGAGAACCCGCGCGACTCGGCGATCTGCCGGAACTCCTTCGGCTGGAGCGCGCGGGCCTCGTCGCCGACGCGCGCCTCGGCCGTCGGGCCGAGCAGCGAGGGCACGAGCTTATCGCCCCCCATGCCGATCAGCGGCTGGATGCGGTCGGCGTCGACCCGGTAACCGACGGTCGCGAAGGCGCGCACCCACGCCTCGACGTGGGACGGGTTCGTGTCGACCAGCGTGCCGTCCACGTCGAAGATCAGAGCGTCGAGGGGCATCACACCGGTGTAGCCGCCCGGCCCGGATACCTGCAATCGCCAAAACCCACCCGGCGGGTCTGTTCAGGCGAGCAACTGAATCGTCGCCTCGCCGTTGAGCAACTCATCCACGGCGTCGCCCCGCCCCCGGTCGTACCCGGCCCCCAAGTCGATGTAGTCGTAAAGCGCATCTGTCGACAGCACCTGATCGTTGCCGGCCCCGCCAAAGATCGTGTCGCCGCCCGGTCCGCCGTTGAGGTAGTCGCCGCCGTCGCCCCCTTCGAGCCGGTCTTGGCCGTTGCCGCCGAAGAGCGTGTCGTGCCCGACGCCGCCGACGAGAGTGTCGTCGGCGGCGCCGCCGAGGACGAAGTCGTTGCCGGCGCCGGCGTCGACCGTGACGGGGACGGTGGCGATTGAGGCGTCGATCGTGTCGTTGCCGCCGAGGCCGGTGATCTCGATGCGGGAGAACGAGCCGGCGGCGAACGACCCGGCCACGCCGGTGATTCGGATCCGGTTCTCC
>DATHXE010000395.1:0-10056 GCA_035459845.1 Tepidisphaeraceae bacterium
GAACACGCGGAGCAGAAGGTCTGGAGCCGCCTCGGCGAGCTCCGCCAGCGGAAGAAGGACGAACCGAGCCTGGTCATCGGCGTCATCGGCTGCATGGCCGAGCGCGACGGCACCAACATCTTCAAGAAGTACCCCCACGTCGACATCCTCTGCGGCCCCGGCGAGCTCGATAAGCTGCCGGGCCTCGTGCACAACGCGGCCGTCACTGCCGAGAGCTCGCTCGCAACGCGCAGCTCGCTGCTCGCCACGCGCCACGTCGCGCTGATGGGCGCGACCACCCGCCGGTCGTCGACGCTCGCCGCCGCCGAGGATACGCTCGAGAATCTCGACCTCTCCCGCTCGATCAGCGCGTCCGACACGCCCGCGCAGGCGTACGTCCGCATCACGCGCGGGTGCAACAAGTTCTGCACGTACTGCGTCGTCCCTTACACGCGCGGTCCGGAAGTCCACCGCCCGCCGCAGAACATCGTCGACGAGGTCCGCAAGCTGGCCGACGCCGGGGCGCTCGAGGTCACGCTGCTCGGGCAGACGATCAACCACTACAACTTCGACCACGGCGACGGGCGTAAAACCACCTTCGCCGATCTGCTCTACCTGATCCACGAGTCCGTCCCGCACCTTCCGCGGCTGCGGTTCGTCACCAGCTTCCCGCGCGACTTCACCGACCTCGCCCTCCAGGCCATGCGCGACTGCCCGCGCATCTGCCGGTACCTGCACGTCCCCGCCCAGCACGGTTCGGACCGCATCCTCCGCATGATGAACCGCGGGTACACGGCCCAGCAGTACTACGACTTCCACGACCGCGCCAGGGCGTACATGCCGGACGTGTGCGTCGCGTCCGACTTCATCGTCGGCTTCCCGACCGAGACGGAAGAAGAGTTTCAGACGACCATCGAGATGGTCCGCCGCTGCCGGTTCAAGAACAGTTTCATTTTCAAGTACAGCCCGCGCCCCGGCACGACCGCGATCGACCGCTACGCCGACGACGTCCCCGACGACGTGAAGCGCCGCCTGAACAACGAGCTCCTCGCCGTCCAAGGCCAGATCAGCGCCCAGAACAACCGCGACATGGTCGGCAAAACCGTCGAGGTGATGGTCGAGGGCGTGTCGAAGCTCGTCTCGAAGCAGCAGAAGGCCTACCCGAGCGCCCCGACCGGAACGGTGCAAATCCGCATCAAATCCCGATCCTCCGAAGAGAGGGTCGGTGATTTCCGTGATCAAGATCCGTCGCCGTCGGAGCAACTCACCCAACTCGTCGGGCGCACCCGCGGCGACCAGGTCGTCGCGTTCGACGGAGATCCCGCGCTCAAAGGCAAGCTGATCGACGTCGAGATCACCGACGCGAAGAACCTCACGCTTTTCGCGCGCCTCGTGCCCGTGAACGCCTGACGCCCGCGTACTCCGGGCAACGCGAACCACTCGATCGGAGTAGTGAGGAGTGACCGGGGGGTCACGTCTCACGCCCCGTCCAGGAGGTTTCGAATGCTTCGCCTGCTCGCCCTCGTCGTGTCCGTTTCGCTCGCCGTCCCCGCGCTCGCCCAGGAGAAGGAAAAGAAGGTCGGCGAAGTCCCCGCCGGCCTGTTCTTCAGCGTCAAGGGCGGCCCGTTCGCGCTCGACAAGGTCTATCCCGGAATCACCGCCGCCCTCCGGCTCACGGACGACCAGAAACTGGCGATCATGGACGCACAGCAAAAGACGATGATGGACCCCGCCCTTCGCGAGGCCGGCCAGAAGGCCAAGAGCGACGGCGCCAAAGACGTCGACCGCGCCGCCGCCCAGAAGGCGTACGCCGACGCGCGGACGGCGCTCAAGGCGTCCGTCGACAAGGTCTTGACCGACGACCAGAAGGCCCTGATCGCCAAGATTCAGACGGCCTACGAGGAAAGCCAGAAGGCCGCCATGGACGGCCTCAAGGCCGAGTTCGGCGGCGCCAAGGGCAACCCGGACCGCCAGGCCGAGCTTCGCAAGCGGATGGATCAGGAACTGCGCGTCGAGATGGCCACCCGCCTCGACAAGATCCTCGACGCCGAGCAGAAGCAATTGGTCGACCGCGCCGGCACGATCCAGCGCGACCGCGAGGAGGACGCCGGCAAGGGCGGGAAGTCCAAGGGCGATGCGAAAGGTTCGACCAAGGGCGCCGCGAACGGCGGGATCTGAACGGCGGACGGTTTCGTTTAGCCGCGACCCACAGGGCAAGCGCAGCGCCGCCCGCAGGGGAGCGCGTCGCGTGGCACCCGCGCGTGCTTACCGCTTCCGCGTCGGATCCGACCCCTCAGCTCCGCCTCCAACTCGCGCCACCACTGTGCGATGCTCCGGGCAATCCAGCACCGACGGATCGAACGCGCGCGCCCCCCTCGCAAACCGATCCATCAACCGCCCGACCCGCCGATTCGCCCCGGCAACGCGCTCTTCCCTCACCGCGCCCGATCGGACCGCCCCCGCCAGCGCCTCGATCGCCCGGTGCTGCAATTCCTCGTCGTGACAAACCGCCAGCAGGTCGACGCCCGCGTTCACTCCGCGCGTCACGACCTCGTCGATCGAGAAGTTCGCCGCGATCGCTTCCATCTCCAGGTCGTCTGAGATGACAACGCCGTCATATCCCATTTCGCGCCGCAGGATGCCGCCGATCACCGCCGACGACAGCGTCGCAGGCAGCACCGGGTCCACCGGCTCGAACACGACGTGCGACGTCATCACCATCGCCACGCCCGCCTCCACCGCCGCCCGGAACGGCGGGAGTTCCACCGCCCGAAGTCGCTCGATCGCGTGCGGCAGTCGTGGCAGTTCCGCGTGACTGTCCTGGGCCGTATCCCCGTGTCCCGGGAAGTGCTTCGCGCACGCCGCCACGCCCTGGTCCTGTATCCCGCGGATCACCGCGGCCCCCATCCGCGCCACAATCTCCGACGACGCCCCGAAGCTCCGATCCCCGATCACCGGATTCGCCGGGTTCGTATCCACGTCCACCGACGGCGCCAGATCGACGTCGATGTTCACCGACCGCAACTCGCGCCCGAGCACCGCGCCGATGTCGTACGCGAGCCGCTCGTCGCCCGTCGCCCCCACCGCCCGCATCGACGGCACCGCCGTGAATCCCTCGCGCAGCCGCCGCACGCGCCCGCCTTCCTGGTCGATGCAAATCAGGATCGGATGACCGGCGAGGCGCTTGATTTCGCCGCACAACTCCGCCACCTGTCGCGCCGATGCTACGTTCCGCCCGAAAAGGATCACGCCGGCGACGCCGAGTTCGATGAGTGCGCGCAGGCCAGGCGAGACTGACCGGCCGTCGAAACCAACGAGAAACATTCGGGTGATGGGTGTCATCGGCGTTCATGGCATGGGTACCGCCCGGAGGGCGATACCCGTGTTCGGCATCGATCGCGCGAAACGCGCTCCCCTCCGGGCGGCGCTGTCGCTTGCCCTTCGGGTCGCGGCTAAACGGGGGAGTTCGTCATCCCTTTACGGCGCCACTCGCGAGCCCCGAAATGAAATCCCGCTGCAACACGAAGAACAGCACCACCACCGGCAAAATGCTCAGCAGCGTCCCCGCCATCAGCATCCCGTACGGCGTGTCGTGCGTCGGCAGGCCGATCAGGTTCGACAGGGCGATCGGCAGCGTGTACTTGTCCGCGCTCTGCAGCACGACCTGCGGCCAAAGAAAGCTGTTCCACGTGCCCATGAAGCTGAGCAGCGTGTACGCCCCGATCATCGGCCGCACGATCGGCAGCGCCACCTCCCACCACAGCCGCACCTCGCTGCACCCGTCCACCCGGCCCGCCTGCAGCAGTTCGTCCGGCACCGCCCGCATCGCCTGCATGAACAGGAACATCCCGAACACGCTCACCGCCCCCGGGATGATCACCGCCTTGTACGAGTTGAGCCACCCGATCTCGTACATCAGCAGCCACGCGCTGGGCAGCATCACCTGGCTCGGCAGCAGCATCGTCAGCAGCATCACGCCCATCAGCACCCGCCGCCCGCGGAACCGGTACTTCGCCAGCGCGAACCCGCCCAGGCTCGAGAGCGTGACGACGATCGCCGTGTGCAGCGACGTAATCAGCAGCGAGTTGACCATCCACGTCGCGAACGGCTTGCGCGTGAACAGCCGCTCGTAGTGGTCGTTCGTGAGCGTGTGCAGGTGCCCCCACGGCAAAAACGTCGAGTTGAAAAAATCGCTGTTGTCCTTGAACGATGCGCACACGAGCCAGACGAACGGGACGAAGCAGACGACCGCGAGCACGATCAGGACGAAGTGGAGGAACGTGGTCTTGAGCGCGCCGGCGACGTCACGCGCCGCGCGCGGAGGGGGCGCTTGCGGAGGGGTGCGGTAGTCGAGGGTGGCTTCGGCGGTTCGCATTCTTAGGAGCGTTTCGGTGTCCCGTGCGCTCAACGCGTTCTTTGGTCTTTCGTCCCGCGACAAGTCGCTGGGCTCTCTCACTCCTCCATCCTTCATCCGTCGTCCTTCCCCCGCGCGATCCTCACCTGCACCATCGCGACGCCGAAGATCAGGCACGCCAGGATCCACCCGACCGCCGACGCCGCGCCGATGTCGCCGACGCCCTCGAACCCCATCATGTACAGGTACATCACGACCGTCATCCCCGCCATCCCCGGGCCCGTCCCGTTGTCGAACAGCATGTACGGCAGTTCGAAGATCTGGAAGCACCCGATCGTGCACACGACCACCATGAACACGACCACCGGCTTGATCGACGGCAGCGTCACGTTTCGAAACCGCGCCCACCGCCCCGCCCCGTCCACCTCAGCCGCTTCGTACAGCTCCCTGTCCACGCTCTGCAGCGCGGCCAGGAAGTAGATCATCCCCCACCCGATGTTGATCCAGAACACCGCCAGGACGATCGCCAGCCGCCCGAATACCGGGTTCTCGGTCCAGTTGATCTCCGCCCACGGCGCGTAAATGGACCCCAGCGCGCCCGCCATCAGGCCCGTCCGCGGCCGCAGGATCAGCCGGAAGATCACCGCCACGAACACGTGCCCGACCAGGTGCGACGAGAAGAACGCGAACCGGAACAGTCCGCGGAACTTCACGCGCTTCGAGTTGAGCAGCATCGCCAGTCCGAGCGACGCCGGCACCTGCAGCCCGACGATCAGGATCGTGAACATCACGGTGTTGCCCACCGCGTACCAGAAAACTTTATCCGTCAGGATGTACTTGTAGTTCCCCGCTCCCACGTACTGGTTCGTCCGCGGGTTCGCGTACTTCCACGTGCTCATCCACATGCTGTTGACCATCGGCCAGAGCATGAAGACGCAGAACAGCACGACGAACGGCGCCACGAACAGGTACGGCGCCAACCGCGCCTGCAACGCCCACCGGCGCGACGCGCGCGGCGCCACACGCACCATCCTCGCCTCAATTGCGTCCTCCGTACCCGTCATCCCGTCGCTCCACTTCGGCGTGCTCAATTCAGTGACGCACGTCCTCCCGCCCTCACTCGAACGTCCCCCACTTGATCCGCTCGTCCAGGTCCACCGCCGCGTCCCTCAGCCACCCGCGGCACGCCTCGAGCAACCCGCTCTCGCCGCGCGACCGCACGTGCCCGACCGCCTTGTAAAGCACCCCGTTGAGCGCCGCCAGCGCCGTCCGGCTCGCCGGCTGGACGTACCGGTCCGGCAGCTCCCGCGCGAGCTCGATGTAAAGCTGGTCGACCATCTGCCCGCCGAAGAACGGGTCCGGCCGGTCGAACCGCGGGTCGTCCCACTGCGCGACCACCGGCGGCAGGATGTTCGTCTCCCGGATCCGCGCCTCGAACCCCTCGTCCGACAAGTACAGGTGCTCGATCAGCTTCCACGCGTCGTCCGGGCGCGGCGTGTTCCGCACGATCCCGATCATCGTCCCGCCCCACGTCCCCGTCCGCGCGTCCTTTCCCGGTTCGAACACCGGCAGGGGGATGAATCGTAGTTTCCCCTCCAGCGCCTTCCGCCCCGTGTTGCGGTCGACGTACGCGAAGTCCTTCAGGTACCGCACGCGCCAGTCGGCCGTCATGAAGGCGCAGATGTTCCCGTCGTTCAGGTCCTGCGCGATCGCCGCGTCGCCCGCGCCCGGGGCCGTCCCGATCTGCCGGTCGCCCGCGACCATCTGCGCGTAGAACGCCACCGTCTCGGCGAACCCGGGGTCGTTGAACTGGATTCGCCCGTGCTTGTCGATCAGGTTCATGTGCCGCTGGAGCAGCATGACGACCAGGTTGTCGGTCCCCATCGTCTTGAGCTCGATCGGGTAACGGGTCGGCTTGCCGCGTGCCGCCCAATACTGGCGGAAGTCCAGGCACAGCTGGTGGAACCGCGGCCACGTCATCGGCCGGGCCGCGTCGCCGCTCTCTTTGAGCAGGTCGATCCCGGCTTCGAGAAACAAGTCGTGCCGGTACGCCAGCGCCACCGGGTGGACGTCGTGCGGGATGCCGAAGATCACCCCGTCCTTCGTGTACGGCGCGAACCGGCTGCGGGTGATCTGGTCGATCCACGCGTCCGACTTCTCGCCCGGCGCCGGCTCCCACCGCCCGTCGACGTGCTTGTACGTCTGGTCGTCCCCGCGGAACCGCGCCCGCCACCCCTCGTGCCCCGGCTGGTCGAGCGAGTCGATCTCGCGCGAGCCCGTCTGCTCCAGGTACGCGTTGAGCGGCAGGAAGCCGACGTCCCGCACCGGCGGGCGGAAGAACTTCCCGATCGAGTTGATCTCCACCTCGACCACGTCCGGCACGGTCGGCCCGCGCATGTCCGCCATGAACATCGAGATCAGCCGCACGCCCTGCGCGCGGTCGAAGATCAACTGCATGTCCGTCCGCAGGCCCGTCTTCTCTTTAAATGCTTGCAGGAGGCTCGGGGCCTTCTGGTCGGGCTCCCCGCCGTACGTTCGCGCGTGGGCCTCGGCGAACACCCATAGCAGCAGCTCGCCCCGAGGCGGCGCCGCCGGCCGAAACCACAGCACCGCGGCGCACGTCGCCGAGATCCCGAGCATCACGAGGATCGGCTTGCCGAGATGGAACGCCATCGGCCGCGCATTGTCCCGCGCCCGCGCGCGGGGGCAAGCCAGGCCACCCGCACGTCGCGATCACATTGACATTTCCGAGCGGTCCCTCGACTATCACTCGACATGGCGTCGAGCCCCCACATCCTGCCGAGCCTGCCCCGGATCGCCGCCGAAGCCCGCCGCCAGGCCAACTCCTACGAGCCGGTCTGCGCCGTCTTCCGCCGGTACCTGCACCAGCAGAAGCTCAAGTTCACCCCCGAGCGGGCCATGATCCTCGATGCCGTCCTCCGCGAAGAGGGCCTGTTCGAACCCGAACAACTCATTGATGAGTTAAAACGCCTGGGCCACAAGGTGAGCCGTGCCACCGTCTACCGCACTCTAGGCCACCTCCAGGACTCGGGCATCTTGAAACAGGTCTTCTTCGACAATAAACAGTCATACTATGAGGTGATCGCGGGTCGGGAGACCCATGATTACCTCATCTGTATCGAGACCGGGAAGGTGATCGAGTTCGACAGTGAGCGGTTGCGGTCGCTCCGGGACGAAATTTGTCGCCAGCACGGTTTTGAGCCGATCTCTCATCGGTTTCAGATCTTTGGCGTCAGCCCTGAAGCGGCGCAAAAGAAAACTCCGTCGACCTGACCGGTCGGTGGAGTCTTTAAGGGGCACATTTCGATGAATCGGGGCGGGCGGTCATTCCAAAACTCGGGCGATGGGGCCACGAGCAGGGGGCGGGCGGCGGCACTGTGCCGCGCCAATCTCGTGATTGCTAACAGAGCGCCGCGAACGTGGCGAGCGTGAGGATCGCGATCTTGATCTTCATGTTCCAGAACAGCGGGCTGGCCAAGGTGGTCATCTCGGTGTCTCCTGCCAAGGGGGGTAACAACGTTCGTGCCATGGCTGAGGCGACGGCGAGACTATCCGGCGAAGGCCGCCGGACTCAAGAAAAATGGAGATCTGTTGAATCCGCCGAATGTGTGGTCGGCACCGGATGTTGTCGCGGCGCATCAGTTTTGCAGCCATCTCATGTCGGCACGTTGACTTGTAGCAACATCTGCCGTCAACGATTCGTCTCCGCCGCGATAGACCGGAGTGCTTCCCAATTGACGTATGTCCTGAATTGTTCGAAACCTGCCGATCTTTCCTCGCGTTCTGCACCCCGCTTGCAGACGTGATGAGGAAATCTTAAATCACAAAATCGTTCAGTCGGCGGAACTGGCTGTATCCACTTACCGTATCCTAACGTATGACAAAGTCGAACGTCGCACCGACCTCCTCCTCGGCCACCCTGTCGGAGGTCACCGCGCTCATAAAAGACCCCAAGGGAGACGGTCTCCCGTACCGCCAGATCTTTGACGCGATCGCCAAGGCCATTCCCAGCGCCCAGGTTCTGATCGTGTCCAGTCTTCCCCGAGGCGGACTTCAGATCGTTCAGCCGTCGAACTGCCCGGAGATCCTCGTCAAGGGCTACAACCGCGAGTTACACACCGACGACCGTTTGACGTGGTCGACGATCACCGGCGGCGCCGGCTCGCGCGGGATCGACGCCTGGGGCGGTCAGAGCGGCTACGAGACCAGCCGCTACGTCCAGGAACTGCTCGAGCCTGCCGGCCTGCGGTACGCCGCCGCGGCCCCGCTCAAGTCCCCGGTCCTGAGCGGTTACCCCGGCGCCCTGCACCTTTACCGCAAACTCGGGGATCACCCGTTCACGCCCGCCGAGATCGCCCAGGTCGAAGAGATCGCCCGGACGCTGGATGAGGCGATCGACGAGATCCGCAGCGCCCGCCTCGGCGGCGCGATCGACGGATCGGCTTGGAGCCACTTCGGCGCCGCCCGACAGTTCGCGTTCGACGCGAAGGGCAAGCAGGTGCTGAACGTCGCGGGCGAGCCGCTCGACCAGCGCCTGATCTCGCAGATGGCCCAGCACGCCCAGCACCGGCTCGCGACGCTCAATAGCGAGGTGATCCCGGCCGACCGCCTGCAACTCCCCGACTCGCGCGGCGACCTGTGGATCTTCCGGGCCGTCACGTTCAAGAAGTACCCGGCACTCGGCGACGGGTCGTTCGTCTTCTTCTGCCTCCAGCCCGAGGCCTGGGAGTGGGACGGCGTGCGCGTGTCCGACGTCCAGGCCGACCCGGAGATGAGCCGCCTGATCCCGTCCGTGAAGTTCATGCACGACGAGTTCGGCCGGAGCCCGACGCTGGACGAGATCGCGGCCAAGGCCCACCTCAGCCCGTTCCACTTCCACCGCCGGTTCACGGACCTGGTCGGTCAGACGCCCAAGCACTTCCTGCTGGCGTGCCAGATCCACCGGGCCAAGCAACTGCTGGTCGAGCGGAAGCGGGAACTGAGCGAGATCGCCAAGGAGTGCGGGTTCGCCCACCAGAGCCACTTCACCAGCCGGTTCAAGCAGGCCACCGGGCTGACCCCGACCCGCTGGCGCCGGCTCGCCGCGGACCTGGAAAAGTCCCCGCGGTAACGCGGCCGGACGACCGAAACGAGGAGACGAGGGTCGCGCTCTGACAGGAGCGCGACCCTCGTGTCGTTTCCGGCGCGAGGGTCTACTTCGTGACGACGGGTATTCCCTGCGTGTACGCACCGTCGCGCGCCACGTCCCACACCTCGAGGCGCACCCATTTCGCAGACGTGTCGTCGACCTTCCACGTGAAGGCCCGGCGCCCCATCTCCGCCTCACCCGCGAGGTCGACCCGCTGCCTGCGCACCGATTTGCCGTCGCCCGTGATGATCTCCGCGAAGGCCGGCGGGAACGTCCATTCGATCTCGGCGCTGACCGTGCCGCCGTCGACCTTGAACGAGCGGATCAAGACTTCACCCGTCGTTGTGAAGAAGTCTCCCGCCCGCAGCGCCGCGAGCAGGGGCGACCAGTCGTCGGTCGTCGGCGGTTTGTCGAGGCGCACGTAGTTGATGTTCATGTGCCCGTACAACTCGTGCGTGCGGTCGATCTCGAACACGTCGACCTCGCCGGGCAGCCGGCGGAGCGGGTAGCCGCCGGTGACCGACCAGTTGAGCATGTCGTCGAGCAGGTCGAGGCAGCGCCGGCCGAGGCGGTC
>DATHXE010000396.1:0-8917 GCA_035459845.1 Tepidisphaeraceae bacterium
GGCGGGGGGATCAAGCCGGGCGTCACGTACGGCGCGACGGACGAGTTCGGCTACAACGTCGCCGAGAATCCGGTGCACGTGCACGATCTACAGGCGACACTGCTGAACCAGCTGGGGCTGGATCACGAGAAACTGACGTACAAGTTCCAGGGGCGGTACTACCGACTCACGGACGTGCACGGGCACGTGGTGAAGGGGATTGTGGCGTAGCGGTGTCGCACGTGGGGGGCGGGGGACTGCCCCAATCGGGGCATCGGGAATGAATCGGGGATGCGCGGAGTTTCCTCTCTCGAACGCGACTGACCGGCACGAGTCGGCCGGCCGCGAAATCCACCCACAACCCACGCAGGAGACCACGCCATGCCCCGCCAGCAGATGGAATCGCTCGAAGTGCGCGCCCTCATGTCCGCGACGCTCGACAACGGCAACCTGGTGATCACCGGGACCGAACAGGCCGACAACATTATCGTCCAGCCGTTCGGGTCGCGGCACGTCGTCGTCAACGTGAACGGCGAAGAGACGTTCTTCCGGGCGTTCTTCGTCAACAAGATCACGGTGAACGCATTGGGCGGCGACGACCGCGTCGAGCTGCAGGTGGCCCGGCAGTCGTTCATCTCGGGCGGGGCGGGCGTCGACACGCTGATCGGCGGGTCGGGCTCGGACACGATCGACGGCGACCAGGGGAACGACCAGGTCTTCGGCAACAAGGGCAACGACACGCTCGTCTGGGACCCGGGCGACGGGTCGGACTTCTTCGAGGGCGGCAAGGGGTTCGATAACTTCCTGATCAACGGCTCCGACGGGGCGGAGGTCATGGCCGCGACCGCCAACGGTAACCGCCTGACGTTCACGCGAAATCTGGGCAACATCGTGATCGATGTCGGCTCGGCCGAGAAGATGACCGTCATCGCCAAGGGCGGGGCCGACCAGATCACGGTGAACAACCTGACCGGGACGACTATCCAGCAAGTCCTGATCGACGCCGGGGCGGGCGACGACACGATCAACGGCGGGAACCTGGCCGAGATCCTGCTCGGCGGCGAAGGCAACGACAAGATCGACGGCAACCAGGGCGGCGACTCGGTGTTCGGCGGCGACGGCGACGACCTGATGATCTGGGACCCGGGCGACGGTTCGGACCTGATCGTGGGCGGGGCAGGCAACGACCGCCTGCTGTTCAACGGCTCGAACGGCGACGAGATCTTCACTGCGACGGCCGTCTCCAAGTTCAACAGGACGATCTTCACGCGGAACCTGGGGAACATCGTGATGGACGTGCGGTCAACCGAGACGCTGGACGTCGAGGCCAGGGGCGGGGCCGACACGGTGACGATCAACGACCAGACGGTCAGCGCGGTTCGAACGGTCAACGTCGACCTGGAGTCGGCGACCGATTCGAACACGCCGGACGACAAGGCGGATGAGGTGACCGTGAACGGGACGCGGTTTGCCGACACGATCACGGCGGCCGGGGCGGCGGGCGGGCCGGTCGCGATCACCGGCCTCTCGGCGACGGTGAACGTGAAGGGCGCTTCGGCGGACCTCGACGAGCTGACGATTGACGGGCTGGCCGGTAATGACACGATCGACGCGGCGGCGGTGGCGGCCGGGACGTTCCGGGTCGTGAACCTCTACGGCGGCCTGGGCAACGACTCCGTCAAGGGCAGCGCGGGCGTCGACGTCATGTCCGGCGCCGAGGGCAACGACCTGCTCGACGGTCAGCAGGGCAACGACTCGACCTGGCTCGGCTCGGGCGACGACACGTTCGTCTGGGATCCGGGCGACGGCAGCGACCTGGTCGAGGGCCAGAAGGGCACTGACACGTTGCGGTTCAATGGGTCCGGCGGCGCCGAGAACATGACCGTGACGCCCAACGGCGCGCGGTTCACGTTCTTCCGCAACCTGGGCAACATCACGATGGACATGGGCACGACCGAGAACGTCGACGTGCGGGCGAACGGCGGCGACGACTCGATCCTGGTCGGGAATCTGGTCGGGACGGGCCTGGCGACCGTGTTCGCCGACGGCGGCGACGGGAACGACACGCTGGATCTGACCGGCGACGCGGGCGTGGCGGTGACGAACCAGAATGTGGAGAACGTGCTCCAGTAGCGCGTGGTGTGGGTGAAGCAAAACGGGGAGAGAGCGACCCCGGGCGCGCGTGCGCCCGGGGTTTTCTCGTTACCGCGCGCGAGGGGGGTTAGACTGCAACCGGGACCGCTCTTCGCGGTACAACGATGCGAGACGCGGTCATGATGCGTCCGGAGCGACTTTCCGAACGACACGTATCCGGGGCGGCGCTTCGGGCGAAGCCCGTGCACTCTGCCCCGGCTTGTTTTGGACGCGCGCCTCGAATTGGTGCGCGGCCGACCCACAGGAGTCTTCATGCGATTGATTCTGCTCGCCGTCGCGCTGCTCGCGCCGCTCGCGTTCGCCCAGCCCAAGCCGCCCGCGGCCCCGCCGGGGAGCAAGGTCGAGCGCGACATCGCCTACGTTCCCAACGGCGACAAGGCCCAGGTGCTCGACATCTACGTCCCGGAGAAGGCGTCGGCCAAGCCGCTCCCGCTGATCGTCTGGGTGCACGGGGGCGGGTGGAAGGGCGGGAGCAAGAACGGCGGACCGTTCGCCGCGTTCCTGAACGAGGGGTACGCGGTCGCGAGCGTGGAATATCGCTTCAGCCAGGTCGCGCCGTTCCCGGCGCAGATCCAGGACTGCCAGGCCGCCGTGCGGTGGCTCCGCGCCAACGCGGCGAAGTACAACATCGACCCGGACAAGTTCGGCGCGTGGGGCTCGTCGGCCGGCGGGCACCTGGTCGCGCTGCTCGGGACCGAGGGCGGTAAGAAAACGTTCCCGGCGATCGGCGGGAACGAGGGCGTCTCCGACCGCGTGCAGGCGGTGTGCGACTTTTACGGCCCGGCCGACTTCACGACCGTCGTCGAACAGGCGGGACAGCTCGATAAGTCGATCAAGTTCATGTACGCGTTCGAGGGCGCGAAGGACCCATATTGGAACCTGATCCAAGCCAGGCCGGGCCCGACGGAGCCCAAGGCCAAGGCCGCGAGTCCGACGACGTACGTGACCAAGGACAACCCGCCGTTCCTGATCCTCCACGGGACGGCCGACCCGCAGGTGCCGCTGGCCCAGAGTGAGCAGCTTTCCATGCTGCTTCACAAGGCCGGCGTGCCGGTCGTGCTCCAGCGCCTCCCCGGGGTCGGGCACGGCGGGGGGCCGTTCGGCGGGCAGGCGGTGCGCGGGCTGGTGAAGCGGTTCTTCGACAAGCACCTGAAGGGGGAGGACGTGAAGGTGGAACCGCTACCGGAGGCCGAGGTATCGGCGCCGAAGAAGGCTGCCTGAGGGGCGCGAGAACGAATTGGAATCGCGGGCCCCGATTGTAATGGGCCGAGGGCCGGGCGGGCGGTGATGCTGATTCTCGGCATTACCAAGGAGGCTCGATTGCCCATCGCCGACACCCGCCCGCCGGTCAGACGCCGGCCCGTCTTCGTCAGCCCGACCCCGTTCGACGAGAACCGCGTGCGCGCGGCCGCCGTCTACTGCAGCGACGGCCGGTTCGGCGAGCAGATGGACGAGTTCCTGCACGCGGGCCTGAGCCTGCCGCGGTACGACCGCGTTGCCGTCCCTGGCGGGGCGGCGTGCCTCGCCGGCCACGTGATGGCGTCGTTCGAGAAGGCCGCGATCGAGCGGCAACTCGAGTTCCTCGTGCGCGAGCACCAGCTCCGGCGGATCGTGCTCATCGCCCACGACGGGTGCGCGTTCTACAAGTCGCTCTGGCTGACGACGCGCACCGTCGAGGAGCAGCAGGCGGCCGACCTGACCGCGGCGGCCGACGTAATCCGCCTGTGGAACGGGCACATCGAGGTGGAAGGGTACTTCGCGCGAAAGGTGCAGGGCCGGGTCGCGTTCGAGCGATGGCTCGGGACGCCCGCAACTGCGCCAGCGCCGGCGACGCCGCGACCCCAGGTCACTCAAGTTCGACGCGCACCCGCCCAAATCGAGACGGCCACGTAAAACGCCGGGTATGCGAGCGACGCGGTGACGATCCGCGGATCGACGCGCGGGTAGTCGAGCGTCATCCACACGAGCAGGGCGGCCCAGGCGAACGCGCCGATCATGATCGGCCACTTCCACGGGCGCGGGGCGAGGTTCGGGTAGATGAAGCGGACGGGCAGGACGGTGAGAATCGTCAGCGCGACGATCACGACCGCGCCCGGCCACGGCCCCGCGGCGGCGTGCCACAGGCCGGCGTAGAACGCGACGACGTTCCAGTACGACGGGAAGCCGAGGAAGAAGCCGGCGTGCTCGTCCTTCGCACCCTTGTTGGCGAACCCGAACAGGCTCGCGACCATCGCGGGCACGACCCACGCGGCCCCCGGCTGCGGCACCCACCCCATCCGCCAGACGAGCATGAGCGGGACGAACGTGTACGAGAGGTAGTCGACGAGGTCGTCGATCGTCCGGCCGTCGATCCGCGGGGCGGAGTGCTTGATGTGCACGGCGCGGGCGAGCGGGCCGTCGAACGCGTCGATCAGCACCTGAATCGCCAGATAAAGGAAGACGAGCCGCGGTTCGGGCACGGGCGAGCAGACCTCGGCCATCGCGAGGAAGACGGGGACGATACCGAGGGCGGTGAACAGGTGGACGGCGTAGCCGGCGACGGTCTTCGCGGCGGGGGCTGCCGGTGGCAGGAACTCGGTGGGTACGCCCGGCTCGGAAACGGCGCCATTGCCGTCCAGGGGCCGGGCGATCGACCGGTCGGACATCGCGTTAAGGTCAACCATGGGCGCTCCCCCCGGCACCGGCCCCTTCGCGCTCCCGCTGCTGCTCGAGGATCTCGCGGGCCTCTTCGTGGTCCTGTGCCTTGGGCGTCGACTCGGGCTGCTGCTCGCGCGCGGCCTCGGGCTGGCAACTCAACTCGATCAGCATCGGGAAATGGTCCGACCCCACCTCGGGCAGCACGCGCAGGTCGATCAGCTTGAACTCGTTCGAGTGAAAGACGTGGTCGAGCGGGAAGCGGAACAGCCGGCTCTGGGCGTTGAAGCTGTTGTACGGCCCGCGCCCGCGGCGCGGGTCGAGCAGGCGCGACAGGCGGAGGAACAGTTGGGTGGTGAAGGACCACGCGACGTCGTTCAGGTCGCCGCAGACAACGACGGCGACGTCGCGCTCCTGTTCGCCGATCTCCTTGCCCACCAGGACGAGTTCGGCGTCGCGCGGGGCCGAATCCTGGTCGCGGACCGGTTCCGGCGGGCGGGGGTGCAGGGCGTGCAAGCGGACGCGCTGGCCGTCCCGCAGGCGGAGCGTCAGGTGGGCCGACGGCACGTCGTCCTGCACGACGAATCGCACCTCCGGCACGCCCTCGAACGCGAGTCGGGAGTAGATCGCCATCCCGTAATAATTATCCAGCGGGCGGCGGAGGTGGTGGGGGTAGTCGGCCGCCAGACCCCGCGCCAGCGCCGCGTCCCACTTCGCATCGACCTCCACCGCCACGATCACGTCCGGGTCGGCCCCGCGCACCACGCCGAGCCACTTATCGTGCTGGTCGTTCTCCATCAACACGTTGGAGATGACCAGGCGGAACGAATCGTCGCCCGCCGGCCTGGGCGATTGCTTCACCGGCTTGCGCGCCAGGGGCGTGTACGGGAAGATCAGCCAGACCTGGCGTACGAACACTATGACCAGCCCGGCGAGCGCGAGCCAGTCCCACCACCCCACCCGGAACCAGATCGCGTACGGCACGCCGACGATCACCGACAGCCCGGCGATCAGGTTGCGCGGGAAGTCCCACCCGCGCACGTACCAGTGCGGGTGCTTGGAGAAGTTGACCAGCGTGCCGGTGATCATCCACCAGGCGAGCAGCGCGAGGAGGATGTGAATGACGAGCATCATCGGTTTACGATCTCGCATTGCGGACGGACTTCCGACGGGTTCGCGCGACCCACGGGACGACTTCCGTGGTCTTTCGGGCGGCGCGCGTCGACCCGTGACCGTAGCGACCGCACCTGCGTTGTACGCGGCATCTCCGGGCGCGCGAGCGCTCAATCGCAGCGTGCAACCTCAATCCCACGATTGACAATTGACAGTGGACAATTGACAAAACCCCCATGCCCCCGGCCTTCGTCATCCGCCCGTACCGCCTCGCCGACCTGCCCCGCCTGCAGGAGATCACTGCGCACACGTTCGGCCCGGTCTCGATCGACCGGAACATGGAGGAGCGCCTCGGCCCGTTCGGGAAGGGCGACTGGAGCGGGCGAAAGGTCGCCGCGATCGCCGACGACTGCCGCCTGCAGCCGGACGGGGTGTTCGTCGCGGAGGATTCGACGAGCGGGGCTGTGATCGGGTACGTGACGACCCGGCTGCACGAGGCGAGCCGCATTGGGCAGATCCCCAACCTTGCGGTCGACCCGGCTCACCAGGGTAAGGGCCTCGGGCGGGCGCTGATCGAGCACGCGGTCGCCTTCTTCCGCGAGCGCGGGATGGAGGTCGCCAAAATCGAGACGCTCGACCAGAACCCGATCGGGCAGAAGCTGTACCCGAGCCTCGGGTTTAAAGAGGTGGCGCGGCAGATCCACTACGCGATGCGCCTGTAGGGGCGTCACGTCGCTTCCTACCGGGCTAGCGGCTTCAGCGGCTAGTGGTCGTCGAGAGGCGATTGTCGGCGCACGCCGTCA
Source organism: Tepidisphaeraceae bacterium (assembly GCA_035459845.1). Lineage (GTDB taxonomy): Bacteria > Planctomycetota > Phycisphaerae > Tepidisphaerales > Tepidisphaeraceae > DASPKW01. Next base: position 6,684 of record DATHXE010000396.1, read on the forward strand.
CGTGCGCACCGTGCATGGCGCAGAGCGTCGCACCGAAGGCCATTCCCATGGACCCTGCCCCGATAACCCGCGAGTTCGTCCTCGCCAACCGGATCGAAGCCGCGCTGTGGGTCGCCATCGCGCTCGGCTTTCTCGTGCAGTGTTTCCGCACGCGCGGCCGGGCGCGGCGCACCTGCGCCGTCGCGTTCGTCGCCTTCCTCGCGTTCGGCGGCTCGGACTGGGTCGAGTCGCACACGGGCGCGTGGTGGCGCCCGTGGTGGCTGCTCGTGTGGAAGGGGGCGTGCCTGGCGGTGTTCGCGGGGCTGCTCGTCGATCACGTGCGGCGCGGGCGGCGCGGCGACGCGCCCGCGCACGACGTCCACGTTTAGCCGCGACCCGTAGCGCAAGTGCAGCGCCGCCCGCAGGGGAGCGCGATCGATTTGCATGAGGCGCTGAATGCGAGACGCGCGATGGGTACCGCGAATACACGCTCCCCTGCGGGCGGCGCTGACGCTTGCCCTTCGGGTCGCGGCTAAACGTGGCGCGCCGTCATCCGAGCACGGCGTCCCAGAAGAACCACGCCCCCGCCGCTGCGATCGCCAGTGATGCCACTGGCACCGCCCACCGGCCCACCCACGCGCGCGGCGCGTCGGCCGGCCGACCCCACCGCCGGGCGGCGAGCAGCAGCACGAACAGCGGCAACACGACCAGCTGGTGGCCGACCTCGACCCCCGCCCCGAACGACACCAGCGCCGTCGCGACCGCCGACGCGGGCATTTCGGACATCGCGCCGCGCAACTCGCCGGCGAACCCGAGTCCGTGGAACAGGCCGAACGCGAACGCGATCGCCAGGCGGGCGCGCCCGCGCGTGGTCGACGGCCAGATGACGTTGTGCAGCGCGACGGCAACGATGCTCCCCGTGATCATCCCCTCGACGACGCGCTCGGGGACGTGGAGCCAGTCGAGCCAGCCGACGGCGGACAGCGCGAGCGTGAGGGTGTGGGCGAGCGTGAACGTCGTCACGACCGCGAGCAGGTCCCACATCGAGCGCACGACCAGGACGAGCGCGCAGACGAAGAGGATGTGGTCGAGCCCCCTGGGCCGCCCGCTCTCCGGGTCCCAGGCGACGATGTGATCCCAGCCGAGTTTGTAGTACGTGCGCGCCGTTTCCCACGTGTCGAAATGGGTCGGCAGGGGGGCGGCTGCCGATGGGGCTGCGGGCGGAGTGGCCGGAGCGTTCGTCCACGTGCACCCGAACTCGATCTTCTGCGTCCCCGCGATCGCCGCCGCCTCCCACTCGCCCTGGTCCGCCTGCCGCACGCGGACGACGCACCCGACCTGCCACTGGTAGTCGACGAGGAACGTCTGCCCGAGGCCCACGAGTTCGGGCGGAATAGAAAGCGCGTACTCGATCCGATACGCCGCCATTCCGATCGCGGCGTCACCGGCCTTCTCCGCCGGTGCCTTGACCGACACGACGCGTCCCGGCAGAACGACGTTGTCCGCGCTGATCCGCAGGTGCTTGAGGAAGTACGCCGAGTGCCGATCGACCATCGTCGGCCACTGTTCCGACGGCGCCGGCGTCGCCTGCTGGGCCCCCGGCTGCCCGCCATTTTCGACGAGGAAGATCTGCTCCATCGACACCCGCGCGTCGACGACGACCTTGTCGCGCGAGATCACGACGTCTACGGCGTGCTGGACGATCGGGTGGGCGGCGACGGGAAGGGCGGCGGCGAGGAGCAGGACGATCGCGGCTCGGATCATGGGCGGAGCTGCTCCTTGACCCGTGTCAGGAACTCCTCGGGCAACAGCGCGTACGGCCGGAACTTCTCCATCGTGCCCTGCTCCTCGCTGTACGCCAGGGCGCGGAACATGCCCAGCTTGTTCGCAGCGGGGCTGTCGATCAAGTTCGACGAATCGTTGGCGGACATCTGGAAGAGCACGCGGTTGTCGAACTCGCGCATGCTCGACCGGTCGAGCGTTCGCTCGATGCTGACCGGCGTGTCGATCCACCCGATCACGTGCAGGCCGAACCCCGGGCCTTCGCGCAGGAGCTCCGCGAAGGCCTTGTCGGCCGCCACCTTCTTCTCGCCGCCCTCGTCGGACATGGACGACCCGAAGCTGAACCCGCTGTCCTCGCTCTTTCGGAGGGCGCGGAACCGCTGGAGGCCGAAGACGATGATGTAGACCGCCGGTGCCGCCTGATCGTCGGCCGCCTGCCGCCGCGCCTGCTCGTCCGCCAGTTTCGCCATCGT
>DATHXE010000397.1:0-6867 GCA_035459845.1 Tepidisphaeraceae bacterium
GAAAGGCCGCTATGAACGTCCGCCTCAAACCCGAAGTGGAACGGTTCGTCGAAGAACAGGTGCGGGCGGGCCGCTTCGATTCCTCGGACGAATTGATCGAGGCCGCGGTGGCTCGCCTGATGGCCGACCCGGTCTCGGACGAGCTCCTCCCGGGCGAACACGCGGAATTGGAGAAGTCCCTGGCAGAAATGCGGGCGGGTCAGGTGGTCGATTGGCGGACGTTTTCGGCTCCGTTTCGATCGAAACAATCGGGCCAGGTTGGAACGTGATCGCCAAATACGTCGTGCGACTCACGTTCCACACGGCCGACCAACTCACCGAAATCTTCAACTACATCGAGCGCGATTCCCCGCAGAACGCGGGCAAGGTCATCGCTCGCATCTTGGACGCGATCGACAGCCTCGAGATGTTCCCGTGACGGTTTAAGCGTCTGGAAGTGCCGGAAAATTCGGACGAAAATGTGCGTTCGATGCCCGTCCGCCCTTTCGTCGTGCGGTATCACGTTGATGATAGTTCGCGAGTCGTGACGATCCTTTCCGAACGCCACGGCGCGCGGTCCTCGGATTGACGGCGACCGCCTTCCCCTTTCCCCGCCCCTTGCTACAATCGCCGTTGGCGGCAATCACACCGGGGCGGCTACACCGGGGCCTTCCTGCGCCCATGCATTCCCAGAACCCACCCCATCCGCCCCCGGCCCGTGCGCCGGGGGCCTCGGGCGAAGTCGCCGCCGTCGCTCCGGTGGGGGAGGATGACTTCGCGCTGCTCGAGCGGATCGTCCGCCGGGAGTCTGGCGCCCTGGCCGCCCTTTACGATCGCCATTCGCCCATCGTACTCGCGCTTTGCCTCCGGATTTTGAAGGATCCGGGTCTGGCCGAGGACGTCATGGTGGACGTGTTCCAGGAACTGTGGGCCAAGGCCGACCGTTTCAATGCCGGCCGGGGGACGCCGGCGGCTTACCTGCTCACCCTGGCGCGGAGCCGGTCACTGGATCGCCTGCGGTCGCGCACCGCCCGGCCCGCCGGACCGATCCACGACAACACCGAGGCTCAGGCCCAAGCTCATCCGGCCCCGGACCCGGTGCAGTCCGTCATCGCCGACGAGCGCAAGGCCATCGTCGTGCACGCGTTAGAGCAACTCGACCCGAAGTACCGGGAAGTGCTCGAATGCGCCTATTTCGACGGCCTGAGTCATACGGAGATCGCGGCCAAGCTGAGCAAGCCGATCGGGACGGTGAAGACCTATCTGCGCCGGGGCCTCATCCAGTTGAGGGACTTCGTCCGTAATCCGGATGAGGAGGTCAGGCCCAGAAGCGACGGGTGATTGCCGCCAAGTGATCCTCTGTCGAACATAACGTACGGTTCTGCCATGAATTGCGAGCAGCGAAGAGATCTGATGCCGCTCCTGCTGGTCGATGCCCTCGACCCGCCGGACGCGACCGCGCTCCGCGCCCACCTGGCCACGGGGTGCGCCCGCTGCGCCGCCTACTTGGCGGAGGCGGACGCCACGCTCGCCCATCTGCCGTTCTCGCTGGAGCCCGTCACGCCGCGGCCCGAGGCGAAAACGGCGCTGCTGGTGCGGATCGAGGCCGAGACGGCGCCGGCGGTCGTGTCGTACACGACGCCACTGGCGATGAAGCCGCGGACGCTGCGGATGCCGGCGTGGGTTCGGTACGTGCTCCCGCCCGCGGTCGCGGCGTGTCTGACGTTCGTCGTGACGGCCTGGTACATGGTCGATTCAATGAAGGCCCAGCGGGGCGAGTTCGCCCGGCTGATCGGCGGGCGGGAGGACCACATCAAGGTCCTGCACTCGGAAAACGCGACGCTGGCCGCGCGAATGAAGCGGGCGGACGACGACGTGAGCCACGCGCTGGGGGCGCGGAAGTTCATCGTGCTGGAGGGGCAGGCGGGCCAGCCCCGGGCGTTCGCCCGCGCGTGGTTCGACCCGAAGCGCAACGCGTGGCACTTCCGGGCGTTCAACCTGCAGCCGGTCGGCCCGAAGGAGGCGTACGAACTGTGGTTCGTCACGCCGTACGGGCGGATCGTGCCCGCGTCGACCTTCCGGCCCGACGAGCGCGGGGAGGCGTACCTGGTGACGACGCTCCCGGCCGACGTGGGCCCGGTCGCCGCGGCGCGGGTGACCGACGAGCCGTCCGTCGGCACGTTCCAGCCGACCGGCACCGTGCACCTCGCCGGCAAGGCGGAATAAAGCGCATAACCGCTTCGATCGAACCGGGAAATCACGACTCGCAGGGTGGCGCGGCGCGGGGGGGGGCAAAAATACCTGTATCGCTCTCACGAACCTCCGATTGCCGCACCCCGTAATGTGCGGTAGCTTAATTGCAGCGCACCCGCTCGGGTGCGCGGACGGGCGGTCCGACGTCGGAGGGGGGGCTCGGGCGTCAGGACCGCGGAGAGGCACGAAGTGAAATCGAGGCGCAGCATGGCACGCTCCCGGCGCAGTTTGGGGTGGTTGTGGATCTCCCTTTTGTGCGCCCCGGTCGTCGGGCTGGGCGCGTGGGCGGGATACCAGACGCTCAAGGACGACCAGGCGCCGGTCTCGATCGACGCGCCCGCGATCGTGGGGGCGACGCCGGTCGCGCAAACGGGCGCCGGCGACGCGCGGCCGGCGGGGCAGCGCGTCGCGCCGCGGGCTACCGAGCCCTCGGGAACGGTGGGAGGCGGGTTGGTCGGGACGAGCAGCGGGACGGCGACGGACCTGGCGCCACTCCCGCCGTCGGCGGACGAGGCGCTACCGGGGGCGATCCCGGGGGCGCAGCCCTGAGCGCGAATCAAAGCCTCACCGCAGGGGCGCAGAGGGCGCGGAGGTTTCGCAGAGAAATCAAAGACAAAAAAGAACCGCGCTCGGGCGAGCGCGGTTTTTTGTTTTGAATACTCGGTTCGGTCGTTAAGCCGCAAGCGGTGGGGCGTGACGCATTACTTCTGATCGAGCAACTTGGGGATGAGGGTCTCGAAGTCCTCACGGGCGGTGACGCTGTGGAGGACGCCGTTGCGGTCGATCAGGAACATCGTCGGGATGCCGTTGATACCCCACTGGCGGGCGAGCGGGTGCCACTCGATCTTGGGATTCTCGGCGGCGTCGAACAGCTGGGGCCAGGGCATGTCTTTGTTCTTGTCGAGGAAGGCCTTGAGGTCGGCGGGGTCGGAGTCGCAGGAGACGCCGAGGATCTCGAGGCCCTTGGCGTGGTGCTCGATGTAGGCCTTCTTGACCTTGGGGAGCTCGGCGATGCACGGGCCGCACCAGGTGGCCCAGAAGTCGACGAGGACGACCTTGCCCTTCCAGTCCTTGGTGGAGAACGGCTTGCCGTCGACGGTGGTGCCGGTGAGCTCGACGGGCTTACCGACCGAGTCGCGCATCTTCTTCTTCCCTTGGAGCTGGGTGGCGATCTGCTTGGCGGCGTCGCCGGTCATCTCGTCGGCGACGATGCCTTCCGCGCGCTCGGCGGTCGTCTTGGAGGCGGCGCCGAACTGGGCAAACCCGGCGATCATCGCGGCGACCTCGTCGCTCTTGGGGTTGGCCTTGGCGAGCTTCTGGAGGTCGTCGAGGACCTTGTTCTGGGCGGCCTCGTCCTTGGACCCGCGGAGCCAGTTGACGGCGTGGAGCGCGAGCTGGGCGCGGGTGCCGGCGTCGCCGGCGGCCTTGCCCTCGGCGGTGAGCGTCTTCACGGCCGCGTCGTCGCCGAACACGCCGGCGAAGCTCAGGAACTGGAGGCGGGCGCGCTCGGTGCGCTCCTTCTGGGCGGGGTCGGCGGCGGCCAGCTCGTCGAGCAGGGTGATCATCTTCTTGAGCGCGGGCAGGACCTTGGGGGCGGTGGCGTCGCGGGCGGCCGGGTCGATGAAGGCCTTGGGGTCGCTGAGCACCTCGCGGAGTTCGCCCTCGGCCTTCTGCAGGTCTTCGCCGATCTGGTCGGCGGTGCGCTTGGCGGCGGGCGTCGCGGGGGCGGCGGCCGCGGGTTTGTCTTCGGCGCGGGCCGACGGGACAGGCGCGCAGGCGAATGCGACGGCGGCGAGCGCGAGCCAGGTGGCGCGGCGGGTCATGAAGAGTCCTTTCAGGGGGAGATTTCGGCGGGGCGATTGTTGCCCGGTTCACGGGGCGGGCAAAAATGCTCCGCGGTTCATTTAAGACACTTCACGCGGGCATTTGTTTCCGATGTCTTGCGAATCCCGGGCGTGGGGCGAACCCCTGATCCTTAGATAGCGAACAATATGGGGAGCGGGCCCGTCAGGGTCGCTGGTCCGACGATTGCCACGCATATCTCACCTGTCGAGGAGAAGCACCATGTCGTTCAATCAAACATATGGCGGACCGCGGGCTCAACGGGCGCGGGGCCGCGTCGGCGGCTTCACGCTGGTCGAGCTGCTGGTGGTGATCGGGATCATCGCGCTGCTGATCAGCATCCTGTTGCCCTCGCTGAGCAAGGCCCGCGAGTCGGCGGCGCGGACGAAGTGTCTGAGCAACCTGCGGTCGGTCGGGCAGTCGCTGATGTTCTACGCGAACGACAACAAGGGGAAGGTGCCGATCGGCTATAACAACGACGGCTGGGGCGGCTACCACATCTACATCAAAGGCTCGAACATCTACCCGGTGCAGGGGCACCTGTACCTGGCGGGGTTCATGTCGTCGCCGGAGGCGTTCTTCTGCCCGAGCCAGCCGGACCCGCGGTTCCAATTCAACACGGCGGACAACCCGTGGCCGCCGGCGCCGGGCATCGCGACGGACTTCTCGCGGTCGGGGTTCAACTCGCGGCCGATCGTGAACTGGTCGAACAAGGCGTACCCGCCGAAGGGGATGACCCCGGTGACGTCGATCAAGACGAACGCGATCATGGCGGACGTGACCGGCATCCCGTCGACGAGCAGCGGGATGGGGTCGAAGTTCCTGCCGCACGACAAGATGGCCAACGTGCTGTTCGGCGACTGGTCGGCGAAGGCGATCATGGCGGACGCGGACCTGAAGGCGAAGGTCGAGAAGATCGCGAGCAGCGGGTCGCCCCCGATGAGCGACTTCCTGAACCCGACGGACCCGAACAACCCGGGGTTGTGGGAGTTGTTCGATAAGGCGCCGTGAGGGTAGTCGGCGGTGGGTGGTAGGCAGTCGTAGTGAAGAGTTGAGACGCGGGCGGATCGATTAGATCCGCCCGCGTTGTTATTTTAAGGGGCTTCGTCGTTCCGCTCGATCGACCGCGCGCGTTTCACTGAGCCGCGGCCCAGCCGCTGGTTGATCTGGTCAACGACGGTGTCGAGCGTGCGCTGCTTCAGCGCCGACGGATCTGGGAAGAGGGGGAGTTGGGGGTCGTCGCCGCTCAGCCCTTTGGCGGCCATGCCGATCAGGCGGACGGGTTGGAAGGACTCCGCGGCCCAGGTGTCGAACAGGGCGCGGGCGCCGTCGAAGAGCGCGGTCGTGAGGTCGGTGGGCTCGCGCAGGGTGGCCTGGCGGGAGATCGTCTGGTAGTCGCCGAAGCGGATCTTGACCCAAACGGCGCGGGCGCGGAGCGCGTGCTTGCGGAGGCGGCGGCCGACCTCTTCGGCCTGGGCGAAGAGCGTGTCGCGGAGCTGGTCGTGGTCCTGGACGTCGACGCCGAAGGTCTGTTCCTGGCCGATGGACTTGGCCTGGTGGTCGGGGGTGACGGGGCGGTCGTCGAGGCCGTAGATGAGGCGTTTGTAGTGGTCGCCGTCGGTGCCGAAGAGGGAGGCGAGGGCCTCGTCGGACAGTCGGCGGAGGTCGGCGACGGTGCGGAGGTTGAGGTTGTTGAGCTTGTGGGCGGTCTTGGGGCCGATGCCCCAGAGCTTGCCGACGGGCAGGGGGGCGAGCAGCGCGTCGACGGCGTCCGCGCGGACGATCGTCAGCCCGTCGGGCTTGTTCATGTCCGACGCGAGCTTGGCGAGGAACTTGTTGGGGGCGACGCCGACGGAGCAGGTGAGGTGCGTTTCCGCGCGGACGGCGGCGCGGATGTCGGCGGCGATTTGTTCGGCGGGGCCCATCGCGCGGAGCGAGCCGGTGACGTCGAGGAAGGCCTCGTCGATCGAGACGGGCTGGATGAGCGGGGTGAAGCGCTCGAAGATGGCCATGACCTGGTCGGAGACGCGGCGGTACTCGGCGTAGTTGCCGCGGACGATGACCGCCTGGGGGCAGTTTCGGCGGGCGACGGCCATGGGCTGGGCGGAGTGGCAGCCGAACTTGCGGGCCTCGTAAGAGGCGGCGGCGACGACGCCACGCGGCCCGGCCCCGCCGACGAGGACGGGCTTGCCGCGGATCGCGGGGTTGTCGCGCTGCTCGACGGACGCGAAGAAGGCGTCCATGTCGACGTGGAGGATGGCGCGGGGGGCGGGGGACACGACGTAGCGATTCTAGGGGGGCGTCGCTTCCCCCGGTTCGATGTTGGACGTTCGATGTTCGATTGAGTGAACATCCAACATCGAACATCGAACGTTGAACGTCCAACATCGAAATGGCGGATGTCGAACGCCGGCTGGCGCGCGTTACCGCCGCCCGGCGGGGTCTTCGTACGTCGGCGGCGGCGGGGTGACGGGCATGACCGGCACGGCCGACTGCACTTCGAACCCGCGGGGGCCGACGAAGCCGGCCATCTGGCGGAAGCCGTTGCGGGTGACGATCGCGAAGACGGCGGTGATCACCGCGTAATAGACGACCAGCGCGGCGAGGTAGCCGAGGTGGTCGAACAGGTCGAAGTGCTTGATGTTCCACCCCAGGGCGAGCGCGACCAGGACGAGGAACGTGACGTTCGACGGGATGATGCACCCGAGCGGGTTGGTCGGGATCGCGACCTTGCGGAGGTAGGCGAGCGAGTAGAAGACGCCGCCGATGTACCCGAGCGCCTGGAGCCCGAGC
>DATHXE010000398.1:0-2336 GCA_035459845.1 Tepidisphaeraceae bacterium
GCGACGGGTGCGTCACGGCGGCCGTCACCGTCGCCGACGACGGTCACGCCGTCGTCACCGTCACCGACACGGGCAGCGGTATCGACTCCAACTTCCTCCCTCACGTGTTCGACCGGTTCCGTCAGGCCGACGCGTCGACGACCCGGCGTCACGGCGGGCTGGGCCTGGGGCTGGCGATCGTCAAGCAACTGGTCGAGATGCACGGCGGCGCGGTCGACGCGCGGAGCGCCGGCGCGGAGCACGGCGCGACGTTCGTCGTCCGCCTGCCGATCCACGCCGGCCGGCCGCCCGCCGCCGAGCCGGCCACGACCGCCGCCGCCGTCTCGATGCCCGCGCCCGCCGCCGAGCCGGCCGCCCGACTCGCGGGATTGCGCGTGCTGGTCGTCGACGACGAGCCCGATGCGCGCCACCTGGTCACCCACGTCCTGACCGCGCGCGGCGCGGCGGCCGTCGCCGTACCCTCCGGTCACGCCGCCCTCGCGCTGCTCGGGGCGCGCCCGTTCGACCTCCTCGTCAGCGACATCGGCATGCCCGAGCTCGACGGGTACGAGCTCGTCCAACGCCTCCGCGCCATGACCGACGACGCCCACGGCAACGCCCGCATCCCGGCGATCGCCCTGACCGCGTTCGCCCGGACCGAGGACCGCACTCGCGCCCTCCTGGCCGGGTACCAGCTCCACCTCCCCAAGCCGGTCGAGACGCCCGAGTTGCTCGCCGCGGTCGGCGCGGTCATCGCTGCGCCGGTCCCGCGGTGAGCTGAACGCGGCGCGCCACCCCGGTTCGGGAGTTCACGCCCACCTTCGGTGCGACCCCTCAGAACGGACGCGGGCTTCGAAGCGTGCTCGCGCGACGGCGCGATTCACCCCCTGACAATTGACCATGGACCGTGGACAATTGACCTTCATATGCGAATCCAATTCTGCGGCGCCGACCGTACCGTCACCGGGTCGTGTCACCTGATCGAGGTCAACGGGCTCCGCATCCTGCTCGACTGCGGCATGTACCAGGGCCACCGCGAGACCGCCACCCGCCTCAACGGCTGGCTCCCCAACGACCCAACCCGCTTCGACGCCGTCATCCTCTCGCACGGCAACCTCGACCACTGCGGGAAGCTCCCCGTCCTCCTCCGGGCCGGGTACCAGGGCCCGGTCTACTGCACGCCCGCCACGCACGGCGTCGCCCGGATCGTGTTGACCGACGCCGCCGAGATCCAGCAGGAGAACGCCGACTACCTCAATCGCCGCGGCCGCGCCCCGGGCGACGAGCCCGTCGCCGCGCTCTACACCGTCGCCGACATCCCCCCGCTGCCCCGCCTGTTCAAGCACGTCCCGTACGGGCAGCGCCATGATCTGGGCAGGGGCGTCGCGTTCACGTTCTACGACGCCGGCCACATCCTCGGGTCTGCTTACATTATGTTAGAATGGAACGAGGGCGGCGCGGCGCGGAAGCTCTGCTTCACCGCCGACGTCGGCCGGTACGACACCCCCATCCTCCGCGACCCCCACCCGCTCCCCGGCCCGGTCGACGTGCTGATCACCGAGTCGACCTACGGCAACGCCCGCCACGCCCCGATCGGCCAGGTCGGCCCGGACATCCTCGACGCGGTCAACTACGCGATCGCCAACCGCAGCCGCCTGCTCGTCCCCGCGTTCGCCGTCGGCCGCACGCAGACGATGCTCTGGTACCTCCAGAAGTTCATCGCCGAGAAGGCCATGCCGCAGATCCCCATCTTCGTCGACAGCCCGATGGGCGTGCAGGTCACGCACGTCCACGACGACCACCCCGGCGAGTACGACGAGCAGACGACCGCGATGGCCGGCGACCGCGAACTGTTCAACGCGGCCGGGGTCACATTCGCGGTCAGCGGGGAGGAGAGCCGCAAGATCAACCACACGGCCGGCCCGTGCGTGATCATCGCGTCCAGCCCCACCTGCGAGTTCGGGCGCATCCTCAACCACCTCAAGTTCAGCGTCGAGCGCGAGAAAGACCTGGTCCTGTTCACCGGCTTCATCCCCCACGGCACGCTCGGCCGGCGACTCCAGGAGGGCCAGAAGCGCGTCCGCATCCTCGACCGCTGGTACGACGTCCGCTGCCAGACCCGCACGGTCCATGGCCTGTCCGCCCACGCGGATTCCGAGGAGTTGCTGCGCTTCCTCAAGCCCACGTTGACGCCGCAGACGACCGCCTACGTCGTACACGGCGAAGAGCCGCAGTCCGAGACGTTCGCCGCCAAACTGCTCGCGGCCGGCGTCGGGCGGGCGAACGTTCCGGCCATGGAATCGTCCGCGGTCATGTTCGCGCCCCCGCCGATCACCGACGTGAGCCCGAGCACGATC
>DATHXE010000399.1:0-1592 GCA_035459845.1 Tepidisphaeraceae bacterium
CGGCCGCCGCCCTCGCAGCCTGGAGCCTCGCCGTGACCAGCGGCAGCGGCTCGAGTCACCGCGAGGCGCCGAGGATCATGCTGGATCCGTCGGCCGACAACACGGACGTCTACGCGTTCACCGCGCCCGACGCTCCCGGCAGCCTCACGGTCGTGTCGAACTGGGTCCCGTTCGAGGATCCGGCGGGCGGCCCGTACTTCGGCAAGCTGGACCCCGAGGCGCGGTACTACGTCAAGATCGACAACACGGGTGACGGCGTCGAGGACGTCGCCTACCGCTGGCAGTTCAAGAACAAGTTCCGCAACCCGAACTCGTTCCTGTACGCGGCGCCGACGGTGGACTCGGTCAACGACCGGGACCTGAACTTCGTCCAGACGTACGACCTCTACCGCGAGACGTACAACAAGGGCCGCGTCACGCGCACGCTCAAGATCGCGAAGAACGTGCCGGTGGCGCCCGACAACGTCGGGCCCAAGACGATCCCGAACTACCCGGCGGTCGCCGCCGGCGCCGTGCAGACGATGAGCAACGGACGCGGCAAGACGTTCGTCGGCCCGGCCGACGACGCGTTCTTCATCGACCTCGCGGCGGCGTTCGACGGGATCAACATCGACAAGCCCGGTCGCCCCGGCATCGGCCTCGGCAACCAGGGCGGCGGCAAGGACGACGTGGCGGGTTACAACACGCACTCGTTCGTGCTCCAGATCCCGGAGTCCGAGGTGACGCGGAACGCCAGGTCCGTGTCCGGCGCCGCGTCGGGCAACGCGGTCGTGGGCGTGTGGTCGACGACCGAGCGCAAGCGGATCAGCGTCCTCGGCAAGGGCCACAAGGGCAAGCACCGCCACTGGCAGCAGGTCAGCCGCCTCGGCAACCCGCTGATCAACGAGGTGATCATCCCGATCGGCCTCAAGGACAAGTTCAACCGCACGTCGCCCGCCGACGACGCGAAGAACTTCGGCGCGGCCGCCCTGGCGCCCGAGCCGGCGCGGCTGCTCAACGCGCTGTTCAACCTCGGCGTCAAGGAGACCAACCGCACGGACATCGTCCAGGCGCTGCTGACCGGCGTCCCCGGGCTGACCCAGATCGGGTCCAAGCCGGTGCCGGCCGACACGCTCAAGGTCAACCTCGGCGTCCCGCCGAGCGCGACGCCGAACCGCTTCGGCGTGCTGGCCAAGGACGTGGCCGGCTTCCCGAACGGGCGGCGGCTCACCGACGACGTGGTCGACATCGAGCTGCGCGTCATCGCCGGCGCGCTGCTGGCGCCCGAGCAGGGCGGCAAGCAGATCCCGCTCGGCGACGGCGTCGACCAGAACGACAAGCCGTTCCGCTCCGCGTTCCCGTACGTGGCGCTGCCCGACTCGGCGTTCGACTCGAAGCTCAAGCGCGTCGAGCCCGCCCACGCCCCGGTCCCCCAGCCGCCGGCGTGAACCACGGGTCACGGATCCCCCGGGCGCCCGCCCGGGGGATCCCGTCCCCCGACCTGGACCTGTGAGATGACCACGACCTTCCAGCCTCCGTACCGCGTGCTCGCGATCCTCGTCGCGAGCTTCGCCGCGGCGCTCGCCGCCTTCCTGCTGCTGCGCGGCGCCGAG